>CAXUNV010000083.1:0-12382 GCA_964252355.1 uncultured Chthoniobacterales bacterium
GATGTTGCTTCCGCAGCCGACTCGTGGGTTGGAGACGACTCGCGTCACCGTGGGGCTTCCAACCACCGCGCACGCATCTATGACGTCGCCCGACGCCGGGGTGCACTCCGCATCATGCTTTCCGCTCGTCCTTCAGAAATGGTGCGTTGCAGAAGGTGCAAATCGTGCGCGGGAACCGGATTGAAAGCAACCAACGTCGCCTCTCCAGCTTTGGCGGCTGCCGGACAGGCCGACTCGTTGCGGGGTCTTGCCTATGCCCATTCGCGTGGTGCAATCAGCCCCGGCTGCGAGATGGTTTCTCACCGACGGCATGGGTGCAAAGCTCGCCTCGCTTGTCGCTCCCAGATCGCACGGTCCTCATCCAAGGCGGAGCTCCCGTTTCCAGACCCAACGCGCCCTGCGGGCTGATTAGGAAGCGACGGGTACGGCTAGTAGATTTCGCTCGCGTTAGGATCCACCGGGACCTCGACGAGCACCGGGCCATTTGCCGCCAAGCTCGCGCTCAGAACCCCGTTCAGATCCGCCGCCTTCGCCACGGTTTGACCAGGCACCCCAAGGGAAGCCGCAAGCGTTTTAAAATCGATTCCCGGCAAGTCGATGCCTGGTGGTACCCCCACGTGCAACACCTTGCTGAAATCCCGCATCGCGCCGTACCCGCGGTTGTTTAGGACGACGACCGTGAGCGGCAACCGGTGCTGCGCCGCCGTCCAAAGGGCCTGGACCGAATACATCATGGAGCCGTCCCCGATCAGGCAAAGCACGCGCCGCCGTTCCGCCAGCGCGATGCCCACGGCCGCCGGCAAGCCCCAGCCCAATCCGCCGCTGGCCATGGTGTAGAAACTGTTCGCCGTCCGGATTGGGAGATGCTTCTGCATGGCCGGCCGGTGAGACGGAGCCTCCTCAACCACGACGGTTTCTTTGGACATCACCGCTGCCACCTGCTGCATGACGAAAGCGGGGAGCATCGGCTCCTGAGGTTCTAAACGGCTCGGCGTTTCTCGGTGCGGGGTGACGGTGCGCACCACCGCCGGAAGCGCTTGGAGCAGGGCGTCGACCGCGGCGGGAATGGCACTGACCATGGCGTTCGCACTCCAGCCGCGGGCCGCTTCCCGCGGATCCTCGGTGATCTGCCAGATCTGCCGGCCATCCTCCAGGACAACCGCACGACCGCTCTCGTGAAAGCTGAACATGGGTGCGCCGATCACGAGGATGAGATCAAACGAATCCAACCTCTCGGACAAGGCCTCCGGCACCGCCGGCAGAAAGCCCGCAAACAACGGATGATCCTCGGGAAAGCTGGCCCGGCTCGCCACCGGAGCTTCCCACACGGGCGCGCCTACGCGTTCCGCGAGCTGCACGACCTGTTCGAAAGCTCCACTCCGATCCACCGCCGCACCCACCACCAAAACGGGATTTTTCGCCGAGGTCAGTGCCTTCAACAGTGTCGCCACGGCAGCGGCGTCCGGGGCGAACTCGCCACGGACGGCCGGCATGGGTGTCGGGCCAGCCGCGGCGTTCCAGTCGTCCATGGGAATGGAAACAAAGGTGGGACCGCGCGGGTGCTCCATGGCGATCGCGTACGCCTGGGCGATCGCGACAGGGACATCCTCCGCCCGGTTCGGCTCGAGTGCCCACTTCACGTAAGGACGCGGAAATTCCGTCGGACGATCGGCGCCCAGGTAAGGGTCGAACGGCAGCAGGCTCCGGGCCTGCTGGCCCGCGGTGATCACCAGCGGCGTGCGGTTGCGAAAGGCGGTGAAGACGTTGCCGAGCCCGTTGCCCAGACCTGCCGCGGAGTGCAGGTTGACGAACGCCGCCCCTTTGGAGGCCTGCGCGAAACCGTCCGCCATCGCCACGGCCGAAGCTTCTTGCAGAGCTAGCACGTAGCGAAAGTCTCCCGGGAAGTCGCCGAGGAACGGAATCTCGGTCGACCCCGGATTGCCAAAGATGGTGGTCATGCGGGTGCGGCGCAAAACGTCGTAAACGGCCGCTCGGACGGTGGGCGTCTGCGTGGTGTCGAGATTCGCCGCTGCTTGCCGCGGGGGTGCCGGTGTCGCCGGTTCGCCGGACCCCTGCGCACCCGGCGAGAGGGCTCCGGCCGCCGCAGCGCCGAGTAGGCCCATCGCGCCGCGTCGGGTGAGGGGAAATGGTTCGTCGCTCATGAAGGGGGAATGAAAAGACGGTTCGGTGGTGGGGAACAGGTCAGAAGCTGCGCGCTCCCACAAAAGTCAGTCGTACCGCCGCAGGAACTGCGGTGAGAGGTCCGCGATCCGCTCCGCGCCGACCTGGAGCATCTGCGTGGCGAGGTCCTGTTGAAACCAGGCAAGGAGATCCTGGACGCCGGCCGCACCGCCGACCGCCAAGGCGTCGAGCACGGGCCGGCCGATGCCCACCGCCGCCGCGCCGAGCGCCAAGGCGCGGATGACGTCTTGGCCGCGGCGGATGCCGCTATCAAAGAGCACCAAGCCACGGCCCCGGACGGCTTCGGCGACCTCACCGAGCACGTCTATCGCCGCCGGTGCGCCGTCGAGGGTGCGGCCACCGTGGTTCGAGACCACGACCCCAGCGGCACCCGCCGCCAAGCTCCGCTCGGCGTCCTCGGGCCGGAGCATCCCTTTGACGAACACCGGCAGATCGGACCATGCGTGCACGCGACCGATGTCGTCCGGTGAGAAGTCCCGCTTCAGCTTCAGGAACTCGCCCGCGCCGCCGCGTTTCGGATCGAAGTCGCCAAACCCTGCCTGAGGCGATCTGGGAGACCCCATTTGGCGAAAGCGTTCACTTTCACCCGGACCGAGTGAATCGACGGTGATCACGATGGCTTGGTAACCCGCCATCCGCGCACGCCGGACGAGCGACCGGTTAACTCCTTCGTCTTGGTTCAGGTAAATGGCGAAGAGCCGAAGGTGGTCCGGCGAGCTGGCTTGACTCACCTCCTCAAGCGAACGGTTGGATGCGCTGCTGAGCATGTAAGGCACGCCCGAGGCGGCCGCCCCACGGACGGTCGCCAGTTCCGCATCGGCATGGACGATGTCCTGCGCGCCCATCGGGCAGACGTATAGCGGAGCCTGCAAGTTTTGGCCGAACAGTGAAACGGTCGTATCCGCGGCGGCGAAACCGGCCAGGCGGCGGGGCACAAGGCAAAGCTTGCGCAGGCGTTCGACGTTTTGGTCCGCCGTCCACCCGTCGCCAGCGCGGCCCCGTGCACGTACTCAAGGCCACCGGCGGACATGGCGGCTTTCGCCTGTTCGTGGAGCAGCGCCGGGCTGATGATTTCAAGGTGGGTTTCCGCGCGGCTCTCCGGCAGGGTCGCCGGAGAGGCCCCGAGAACAGGCTTCGTCGAGAAGGTTCCCGCCGCCGCCACTCCCAAAAGGCCGAGGGCGTTCCGACGGCTGAGGGTGGCTGGCGCGCCCCAGTCGGGGTGCCGGGAACCGTTTCGTTCATCCATAAGCGGTGGCTTCATGGTATCTCAAGCGCCCTGGCCCTCATGTTTCGTACGGGCCAAAAATCGGTCCTGCGCCGGTTGGGTTTGTTGACGCCTTCTTTTAAAACCGCCGTCAGTCGCGAGAGATGCCGTGCGCCAGAGATCGGTTGATCGCTGGGCGCAACCACACCTGAGCGCGCGGCTGTTGAACTGCTCAAATCAGGTCACTCGTTGAGCCGCTCCTCGGCTCACCCTGCGCAAACGCGCCCGGTGATGTTCCCAGGAGGGCCGCGCTTAACGGTCCGCGGGATCCGCGGCACGGTGGTTTGGGGCACTTTGCTTGAGACATTCTTCAGATCGCCTGAGGTGAAGGCGGCAGCTTTCGATGGCACCAGAACTTCGTCCCCGACTGGAACCGCCATGGGAACTTGTTGAACGTGCAAACCGTCTAAGTTGCCCGTCTGATGAATCCTCAACGCTCGCAGGTTGGACAAACCACAAATGCTCCCGATTAAAAAGTGTAATTGAGCCAAGTGGAAAAGTAGTTGACGTCTTTGGTCCCCGCTTGGCCGCTCAAAAACCCGCCTCGGAAAAAATAGTAATAGCTCAAGGATACCGCCAAATGTCTTCCCAGTTGCTGGGTGACGAGAACCTCGGGCGAGGTCCCGACGTACCGACGGCCGTTGGCGGAACCGGCCAGGATTAAGCCTCCCGGCGTGCTGTACAGCCCGTCCCCGGTATCTTCCCGCCACACAAACAGGCTTTTCAGGACGACGTCCAAGCTCGGGTTCGGGTGCAGGTCGAGTTCGGGTTGGAGGACGATTAGGTTGGAAGGACCAATCTGCTGGTTCAGTCCACCCCCATAATAGTAGCCGGCGGTGAACGGCGCACTGAACGTCTCGACCCTTGAGCGACGCAAGCTGGCATCCCCGCTGGAGACCTGCAGGCTACCCGCGATTCTCGGAGCCCACGGAAGATTGAACAATTTGTAACCGGCATCGATGGCCGTGGTGAACGCGCCGATTCGCCTTCCGCCGAATGTGCCAAACTGGTAGGCGCCAAGGACGTTGAAGTCGAGCCCGTTGATGTGGTGGGCCCGCCACAACCGCCCGCCCACCGTATGGCGGACCTCGTTCCCGATGCCGCGGTCGTATGGT
This sequence comes from uncultured Chthoniobacterales bacterium, assembly GCA_964252355.1. Classification (GTDB taxonomy): domain Bacteria; phylum Verrucomicrobiota; class Verrucomicrobiia; order Chthoniobacterales; family JAFAMB01; genus CAXUNV01. The sequence goes on from CAXUNV010000083.1 coordinate 4,582, forward strand.
GCGCCGTCGCGTTGCAGGCCGAGGTAGAACAGATCCAGACTGATGTTGTTGAACGTGGCGGCGGTTGATTTTGTCGTCAGCGGCAGGGTCGAATACGCGCCCCACAAGGTCAGGTGGCTTCGACTGGGGTCGTTGTCGAAGTAGCCGGTATCGTCGACGTCGAGCCGCAACCCGAAAAGGTCCAGCCGACCTGCGTTCGCGTTCAGGGTAAGGCGGGCGCCGTCGAAAGACTGACGAGAGTTCGTGCCTTCGCGCACCGCCAAGAGTCGCTCATCCCCAAAATCGACCTCCTGACGTCCAAGTTTCAACGACAGCCACGCTTGGTCGGCGGCGAGGTTCGTCCGAGGGTAACTGATGTTGAGGAACGCTTGGTTAAAGTCGAGCCGTTTGCGATCGGGAGGACGTGGCCCGGGCTTTCGGCCCTCTTCCTCCGACGATTTGAACTGGACGAACGCACGCAGAAACGGGCCAAAGTGCCAATCGCTGTGCAGCATCAGGCGTTGCAACCAGTAGCCATGGTTGTGCACCGCGCCCAGCCCAAAGTTGTCGTTGTCGATGAATTCGTACTGCTCGCGAACATCGCCGCCCAAGGAGACGAAAGAGGAGGACCCCCACGCGGAAAGCGGGATGTACTTGATGGAAGCAAGGGGCTCGGTCCGGTTTGCCGGATTGGCGAGAAAGCCATAGTCCTCGTCGTACCGCGAGAGGGTGTAAGCCGGCGGAACCGGGTATCCTGCCACCACCGACTCCGGTTGAACGGCCGCCTCTCCGGATCGTCCGGCGGTGCTCGCGGGTGGCGACGCGGCGGGCATGCCCGGGGGTGAGAGGAGGTAGGCCAACATCCCCAAAACGGGCCAGAGATCACGGCGCGAACTCATCGGTTCGAAGCACGGCCCTCGACCACGCCCGTGGGCGCCAACAAACTGCCGTCGCGATGGGTGCCGCACAGCCGGTGGGTCAACACACGTTGGTGACGATGGACCATGCTTCGTACCCACGCTGCCAGGAGAGCCCCTACCATCGGCGCCAGCAGGTATACCCACAGAAAGCGCGTCTGGCCCGAGAGCACGGCGGGTCCAAACTGCCGAGCCGGGTTGGCGCTTCCTCCGCTCGAGGTTCCGAGTACCGCGATGACCGTGCCGACGGCGGCGCCCACCACCCAAGGCACCATCGGCGCCAGCCGCGGGAGCGCGAGGCAACAACCGACCACGAGCACGATGCCTGTCATGCTCAACGCCTCTGCGGCGAACAGTAGGCCCGCTGACCAGCGAGAGGCTGGCTGCAGTGCCGCGAACATCACCGGAGGCTCGGCAACGACCGGACCCCACGCCAGACGCGCGAGCGTCACGCCCAGAACGGAACCGACGAGCTGCGCGACGGTGTAGGGCACCACGCCCGCCCCGGGGAAAACGCCGAAACGCCACATGGCTAGCGAAATGGCCGGGTTCATGTGGCCTCCGGTGATCCTTCCGGGGAGGCTCTTGATCAGTGCCGCAACCAAAGGCGCCACCGCCGTCCCCACGATCGCCAGCTCAGCCCAAATCTGGGGCACCACGCGCGAGATCAACGAAGGTCCGATCACCCACCTGACGATGCTCGTCACTCCGAAAAGCAGGCACGCGGTCAGGACGAGTTCGAGCGCGCTATGCTGGAGCATTCTCTTGACAGGGAGCTTCTCGGCGGTGTCGCTCGGATCCTGAGAGCTGACGTGGGCGGTGTCGTTCATCGTCGTGGGCGCGCCTTCCAGAACGCAACGCCGGCCTTTGGCCTTTCGCATGGTCCCCGGCGAGGACCGCCGGTCCTACCGTGGGTTGGCAACGCTGTACGGAGCGTGATCTCGCTTGGCCGCCTCTGCTGCGGCGGACTTGATGCCTGCCTCCACGCCATTGGCTGCGCTTTCGAAGTAAGCCGGCCCTGCCTCAATGACGACGTTCTCCATGGTGGAGGCAGGCGCCAGTCCCTGGGCCTGAAGACGTCTTTCCGTCTCGTACGCGGCAAGGAATTGTTCAACAAAGGCGCGGTCTCCCTCGCCGACGTCAATGGTCGTATTTCCCTCGTCACGGATCACCGGAGCCCAAGCGACATGCTTGGCCCCGAGGCGAACCGCTTCCCGAGCAGAGAGTCGACCAACCAATCGCAAGGCTTCGAGCGAGAGGTCCTTTTCGTCGCCCAGCCCGATCACCATGAACCGCTTCGCCGCGATCGAACCGCTGGGCGGTTCGAAAAGGAAGGTCTCTCCAAGTTCTCCCACGAAGTCGCCCCGATCTCGCACCGCGGAGAGAATGCCATGCAAATGCTCGTCCGTGGCTTTTGCGGCGCCCTCGTAGGTGTCGCCTGCCGGCTTGTGCTTGAAAAGGCAGATGATTTGAAGATCGGCGGCCTCGGAGTAAGGGCCAACCATCTTGACGGAGACCTTCAATCCGTGCGGGGCGTCAAAGGTCTTTGCGGGTGGTACCGAGGGGTCCGCGCCAAACAGACCGCCACCGGCGACGAAGAGGGGCAACAGCGCTGCCAGATTTCTCATGGACGTTTGGTGGGGTTAAAAGGCGAAGCCCTCGCAGCCGCCATCCAAGACATCATGAGGCCCAAGCATCCACCGGGGAATGTCAAGCGAACTGCCGCGAACGGTCCGAGGCGCATGATGCCCATGTCCACAACACGCATCGACGAAGTGGGTGTCGATTTTTCAGAGACGTCCTTCCTCGGCGTCGTACACGTCGAAGAACACCTTGACGAGCGCCGGGTTCGGCACGTACCGCGGGATGTACTCCTCCAGGTAGGCCTGGGCTTCGGGCGACAGCTCGGAGAGGCGACGGTCGCGCACTCGGTTGTTCCACGCGATGATCTCGTTCGGCTCCTGCACCCGCGAATGCGCGTGCAGCCACGCGGCGACTTCGTCGTCGCTCGCGCCGGTCGCCACGTAATCCCGAAAATCTTCGTGCCGAATGCCGGTAAACTGCCAGAGCAATGCCGCCAGGGAGCAGGGGTGAAAGTGGTACTCGCCGTTGATGCCGAGCAGGGAAGCGCGGCACTTGTCGAGCGACCGCGCGGCGATCACGTAGGCGCCGAGTTTCGCGCGCGGGGATCGCGGCGGTTCCTGGCGTAAGTCGTTGGTTAAAGGACGGAGAAATTCCGTTTTCATCGATGTGATGGGATCGTGGAGGGTAGGCCGGGTTTGCCTTGCTCCGAGGCATAAGCCGTCACCCACACCATGCGCCCGAGGCGATGTTTTTTCCGTCGCTCCCAAGCTCAGCGACTGCGGGGCAGGGAGCGGGTGAAGGTTTTCGTTCAATTTACGCTGGTTTCCCTTTGACGTGCCTCGACGCCTCGAGCGCAAAAAACCAGCCCGCGTCGCCGTGCTCGATGAAGCCTTGGACAAAGCCCGAGACGGTCTTGGTGCGGTTCCAGTCGCGCTGCAATTCGCAGTGAACAGAGTTCCACGTGGTTGGTCGCGCGCCGGCCTGAACCATCCGCTCCAGCGCGGCGCGGTGCGCTTCGGGCGAAGTGCCGCCAACCGCGTCGGTAACGGGATACACTTCGAAGCCTTCGTTGAGAGCATCAAGGGTCGGGAACAACAGGCAGGCTTCCGTCCAGAGTGCGCCCACGATGAGCTTCTTGCGTCCGGTGGCCTTGACGGCATCCACAAAGTCCTGATCTTCCCACGAATTGATGCTGGTGCGGTCAATCGATGGGACGCCTTGCAGGACTTCGGCCAGTTGCGGGATGGTATCCTCGTTCGTGCCGTTGCTCACGTTGACGGTCGAAAGGATGACGGGCAGATCGTAGAGCTTGGCGGTCCTGGCGAGCGCCACGACGTTGCGGACGAGCGTGTGTCTGTCTATGGAATCTACCGTGGAGACTTGCGGCGGCTGATAATCAATCAGGATCAACGCGGCGTTTCCCGGGGCGAGCATGATGTCTTGTTCTGGTTTTCTGATCGAAGTGCTTTTCATAATTGTGCTCTCGGTTGGATGTTGTTGCGAGTCTGTGCTTGCCTTGATGTAGGCGCGGTTAGTCGTTGGCGTTGCGGCCAAAGACCACCGTCTTTATTTGGTGAGTGTGGTCTGCAAACAGCTTCTCGATCGGGTAGATCGATGTGGTGAAAACGGTGTGTGTCAGGAATTCAGGAAGATGTCTGGCGCGTCGTTCATCCACGGCCGGAACTATGCCGCCCGGCCAGTTGGGATCGCGGTCGGAGATGCGGTCCGGGCGCTTCCACCGACCGTCGCTTTGTCCTCGCCCGCGCGTTCGATGACGAACGCGACGACGTCGTGGCGCATCTTGTGCAACGGGAAGACGCTCGGCGCGTGGTCGTAGAGATTTGGAGCGTCACTGGTCGCCCTGCTTGGGTTGGGGGGTGAAGGTGTAGGAAATGATGTTCCGATCGTCGCCGTCGCTGGCTCGGTCACGCGAGCGGTGACCAACTTGGGCAGACGCCGCGGCTGACCTGACTTTTCGGCAAAGGGTCTTGGTGGTTTAAACGCCACGTCTTCCATGCTAACGAACGGACACGAAAGCGGAGCATTCCTATATCAAGCGCCTTGGCGCGGATGTTTCGTCAAATTGATGGGGATGGCGAAGTGACGGGCCGCAAACCCTGCGGAAATCCCGCCCGGACAACGCGGGTTTCTTCACCGGCGAAAGCCCGCATGCAGACGGCTGGCTTCGTTTTGAATGCCCCGCAGCCGGCGCCCGCCGCCTCGGTGATTGCACTTGAGGGCCGCTCCTGGTGTTGTGGTACACTCCCCGGTTTGTGTGAGCGCCGAACATTATCCTCAGGAGAAAGGCGAACCCGGTGGCCGCGGCGCGCTGCCTGAAGGAGAAAGCCTTTCCGTCTCGCTGCCTGCGGAGCGGTGCGCGGGCTGCGATTTGCCGCTGACGCGCCTTGGCCAGAGAGGCGAATGCCTGCGCTGCGCGCTGCGCGCCGCACTCGACCGAAGCCTCGACGGGAACGAGGTGGTGCGAGAGCCGAGCGAAAGCCTCTCCGCGCCCCCCTCGTCCACGAGTGCAGCAAGTGGCCTGCGCTACCGCCACTTCAAAATCGCCGTGGGATCGGATGGAGAACCGGTCGAACTGGGCCGCGGCGCGATGGCCATCACTTACCGCGCGCTGGATACGGTCCTTCAACTGCCGGTGGCTTTGAAGGTGATCAACCAGCGGGTTGCCGACGATCAAACCGCCCGCGCGCGTTTTCTGCGCGAAGCCCGCGCGGCCGCCCGACTTCATCACCCCAACGTGGCGAGCGTCACCTTCTACGGCGAACAGGCCGGGGAGTGTTTCTACGCCATGGAATTGGTGGAAGGCGAGACCTTGGCGGAGCGGGTGCGACGGCTGGGGACATTCAGCCCGGAGCAGACGTTGGAAGTGGGTGTGCAAGTGGCCCGTGCCCTGGCGGCGGCGGAGGCCTGCGGGGTGACGCATCGCGACCTTAAGCCCAGCAACTTGATGTTGGTGGGAGCGCCGGCGGCCGACGTGCCCTGTGAACGAACGCCGCCGCTGCACGTGAAAGTCATCGATTGGGGTTTGGCCAAGGTCGTCGAGGCGCAGGGCGACCTACCGCCGAGAGCCGACCAAACCCGTGATGCTTTCGTGGGCACGCCCGCCTTCGCCAGCCCCGAGCAGTTCACCCGCCGCCCAGGCGAACGGGCGACGCAGGTCGACACGCGTTCAGACATCTACAGCTTGGGCGTGACGATGTGGTTCTTGCTCTGCGGCAAGGCGCCTTTTGTCGGCGACACCCTGGAGGCGATCCACGCGCGTCAGCAAATCGTACCCGTTGAGCAGCTCAAGGCGGCGAAGGTGCCCGCACCCTTGATCGGCATACTCACCCGCATGCTGGCCTTCGAGCCCGCCGCCCGACCGCAGAGCTCCCGCGAACTGCTCGACCTGCTGCGCCTCGGCCAAACGCCCCGCACAAGTGAGAAAACACGGTCGAAAAATCGTCGGTGGCTGGCGCGGCGTTTGGTTGTCATGGTCGTGCTTGCGGCGGTTCTGGCAGCGGGAGCAGTGGGGTGGCGACGGCAACAAAGCCGGGAGACCTCGCCAGCCACCGCGGCAGACAAACCCGCGCTCGCCGTGCTCCCTTTCGAGAGCCTTGGTCCGAACGACGCCGGCGCAGCCCTCGCGACCGGCGTGCAGGACGAGATCACCAACGACCTCGCCTACGTCGCGGCCCTGCGGGTCATCGGCACGGACAGCACACGCTCCTACTTGGCGGGGCAGCGGGATCTGGCCAAAGTCGGGGCGGAGCTGGGCGTGCGCTACCTGCTGGAAGGCGGTGTCGGACGGGAGGGCGACCGGATCGACATCAACGTGCGTCTGGTCGATCTTCGCGATCCGCGTCGGCCATGGAAGGCACGGTACACCCGACGGTTCGGCGAGCTGTTCGCCGTGCAGGGAGAGATCACTCGCGCGGTGACGGACCGACTGCGCGCAACCCTCTCGGACAAAGAGAAGGCGGTCATCGACCGACCGCCGACCACCAGCCTCGCCGCCTACGACCTCTACCTGAAGGTGCATGGACAGATGCCGCTCTTGCAGAGCTATCAGGAGAGGGATCGCTACTACCGGGAAACCATGGTGCCCGCCATGGAGAAGGCGGTGGCGCTCGATCCGGACTTTGCCTTCGCCTACTGCGACCTGGCGGAAGCCTACGGCAACATGGCCGCGTACGAGGCCGGCCGCGACCAGGGGGAAGCCGCCGCCAAGCACCGCGCGCAGGTCGATACGGTTCTTACCAAAGCGCGGAGCCTCCGCCCCGATGCGGGTCAGGTTCACCTGGCACAGGCGGTGCATTTGATCGATTATCCGGGCAACGACGAACTGGTTCGTCACGAGTTGGAACTCGCCCGCCGTGAGTTGCCCAACAACGCGGCCATCGAGCACACGGCAGGCGTCCTGGCGCAGAAGCAGAGCCGCTGGGACGAAGCCGTGGCTTGCTTTGAGCGGGCGCTGCTCCTGGAACCCCGCAACGTCACCCGGCGTTGGAACCTGGTGGTGCTCCTGCGCCAGTTGCGGCGCTACGAGGAAGCGGACCGCGAACTGGGGCAGGTCATCGCGGCCACGCCGGCGTCGGGGGTGACCGCGTACCAGCTCAACCTGACGGTCAGCAAGATTGAGGCGCAGGGAGACCTGGGGCCGTTCCGGCAGGCTCTGGAAGCGGCGATACCGCTCAATCCATCGTCCGCGGACATCGTCAACCGCGGTCGCATGATGCTGGCGGTTCTCTCGCATGATCCGGAAGCGATCTCCAAACTTCTAGCCACCAATCAAACCGAGCTTTTGTACGATCTCGCGCCGGCTCCCCGGGCGTGGTTCGAAGCGCTGGGCGCAAGGATGCGGCATGACGACGTGGCGGCACAGATGGCTTTCCAGGCTGCGCGGGCGGAAGTGGAGCGCATGCTCCAACTCGACCCGACCAGCGGAGTGAGCCTGGGATTGCTGGCGATGATCGACGCGGGCCTGGGACGCGGGGAGGAAGCGGTGCGCGAGGCCAAGCACGCCTGTGAAGTGGGGATGGGGAGCGGGACGGCCGGGCAATATACACCGCTCATGGTTTGCAACCTGGCCGTCGTCTATGCCTGGACAGGCCAGTTCGACCTGGCGTGCGAGACGCTGGAGCCGTGGATCGTCCAGCCGGCTGGGCAAGTCTGGCCGATGCAGCCGACCTACGGCGACTTCCGGCTGAACCCCGTGTGGGATCCCCTCAGGGGTTACCCCCGCTTCGAGGCTTTGGTTGCCCGGCTGGCTCCGCCCGTTGCGCACGGAGGCGCTCCGCCGCCGGTGACGCACGCAATGGAGA
>CAXUNV010000084.1:0-12361 GCA_964252355.1 uncultured Chthoniobacterales bacterium
ACCCCGCAAGCCATCGCCTCGACCAAGACGCGGCCGAACTGTTCTTCCCACACCGTGCGGCCCTCGCGCAACGGGCGACTCGGCAGCACGAAGACGTCGAGCGCCTGCATGAACCCGGCAATGGCCGCGTTGGGCACCGGCGGTAGCACGGTCACCCACCCCGCGTGGGTGGTCGCTTCCAGCGCCGGCCGCAACGGACCGTCGCCGACCAAGGCCAGTCGCAAGGCCGGCCGGGTCTCGGCCAGGCGCCGGCACGCCTCGACCAAATCGTGCACCCCTTTTTCCGGCACGAAACGGCCCGCGAATCCGACCAGGACCCCACTTTCCGGCAAACCCAACGTGCGACGGGCGGCGCGCCTCTCCTCTTCGTTAACCGGCCGGTAACACCGGGCGTCGACCCCGATCTGCGGGGCCACCAAAATCTTTTGTGGGTCCAAGCCGTACCCTCGGTAGATCGCGGCCGCCCCCTCGTTGCCGCAGATGGCGAAATCGAGCAGCTTGGCGGAGGTGCGGTAGACCGCGGACAACGCGCGGCCCCGCCAACCCGGACGGCGGACGTTCTCCCAGGTGAATTCCCCGAAAAGGCAACCCGGCTGCAGGCGGCGGGTTAAGACCAGGGCCTGCCATTTGAGCACGGCCCACGGTTCCGCGTCGGCCAGCACCACGTCGAACCACCGGTCCTGAAACAGCCGCCGCAGACCGCGGTAACAAATGGCCGTGTTCTGCCCGCGGGTCGGCCAGGTGGGCAAGCGCTCGAGCCGAAACGGTTCGGGCTCCCCGGCGCCCTCGAGCTCCGTCGTGGTACGAGTAAAAACTTTGGCGTCGGAGAGGGTGGACGTGGCGCACGTCACGTCGAAGTGCCGGGCGAGGGCGCCCAACTTGCGCCGGTTGTAACGGATGACGTACGTCGGCCCGATGACCAACAGCGACGGTTTTTGCCCGGCACGTTCCCCCAGGTGTTCAAGGGCGTTGGAAGAGGGCCAGTAATCCATACGGTTGGGAACGGCGTCGGCGCGGGGCGTCCATGCGGAGTTCGGCCAACGGCAAGAGCGCGGGCAGCCGGTCGCGCACCCGGTGGGTGAGGCGGATGACCCGTTGGGTCGGCGCCGTGAGGAAATGGTCGGAGTGGCGGAGGCGCAATCCCCGGGCGGCGAACAACCCTTCTAAATCGGCAAGGGTGTAGCCTTCCCGCACGTGTCCGCCCTCAGGCCAGGGCGCCGGCGGTTGCGGCACGGTCACCAGGAGGTGCCCGCCTGGGCGCACCACGCGCGCGAGTTCATCCGCCGCCCGCCCCTCGTCCTCGATGTGCTCCAAGACTTGGGTGCAACAAACCAAATCGTAGGCACCGGACGCCACTGGGAGATACAAGACCGACCCCTGCACCCAGCGGGCCCGCGAGCCGAAGCGGGCGAGTTCGCCTGCCAGGATGGGGCAAAGCGCCGAGTCATACTCGACGGCCACCAAGCGTTCCGCCACGGGCAGGTAAACGTGCACCGCATAGAAGCCACCGCCGGCACCGACGTCCAGCACGGTGCCCGGTCGACCAACCAAGGACACGGCTTCCCGCAGCCGCGGCAGTTCGACCCGGTAACGGACGGTGTTGCTGGTGTAGAACAGCGGACGCAACAGTCGGCGCAGGACGGGTTTCAACGCAGGCATAACGGCTGGAAGTGGCGTGAGCGGGGCGGCAGATGGCCGGACGAGCCGCCCGGAGCGCAGGCGGGTAGGCGCGGCGTGTTCACCTTGAGGCTTTCGGAGATTTGCGGGCGAGTTTAACCGGTTTAGTTCAAGGCACCGCAGATTTTCGTGCTTGGATCGGTTTTGCCTCCGGCCCCATTCGGCAGGGGCCTCCGCCCTTTGGCCCTTGCCATTTTCCCTTCGTCATTCGCCATCCGCCCTTTCCGGCCTTCCCGTTTCCAACGAACGAATCGCCGCAAAGACCCAGCGCAACGTGCCGAGGTTGTCGGTAACGTCGGGCGAGGGCGCCACCCCCGCCTCCAACGAGCCAATGAAGTGATCGAGGAGCGGGATGCGGCGGTCGCTCGGGCCTTCAGGTAAATCCTGTCGCGCCACCGGCTGGCCCCGCGCATGGATCTCCAGCACCGGCACTTCCGGATCTCTCGTTGAGGGGACGATGCGCAGCCGCCCTCCTTCGCCGATGAGCTCCCAGTCCCCCTCCCACAAGGTGGCAGGCGGGGGGCTGCACCAATCACCCTCCCATTGCACCAGGGTCCCGTCGGTCAAGCGCGCCGTGGTCTGCATCGCCGACGGCGTGCAGAAGGCGTTTTCCGGGGTTTCCCATTGCACCCCGGAAACCTCGCGCGCCTCCAGGCCGGTCCAGAGACGCACCAAATCGAGATGGTGCACGGCCATGTCGTTCAAGAGGGCGTGCGGGAGCGAGTAGACGAAATGGGTCGACGGAGCGTACCGGGGCCAACAACGCCGGAATTGGATGCGGATGGTGCGCACCCGGCCGATACGGTCGGACGCGACGATTTCCCGGACGGCTGACGCCAGCGGCGTGAACCGGTAGCCTTGACCCACCAGCACCCGACGAGCCGAGGCGCGGGCGAGCTTCTCGAGCTCCACGGCCTCGGCCAAGCTGGCGGCCAACGGTTTCTCTACCAGCACATGCCGGGCTGTCGCTAACGCCGCGCGCACGATCTCGGCGTGCGTCTGCGGCGGAGTGACCACCAGCACGGCGTCGGCCGGGACGTCTCGCAGGAGCGCCCGCCAGTCCGCCGCGTAAGGCACCCCCAAAACGTCGGCGCACCAACGCGCCGCGTCCGGCACCGGGTCGGCCGCCCCGACGATCCGCGCCTGCGGATGCGCTGCGAGCACTTCGGTCCAAGTCCGGCCCCAGCGGCCGAGCCCCATCACCAGGAAATCCATGCGGGCATGCTCGCGACGCCCTTACCCCTGTCAATGGACGTGCCGTCTCCGGTGAGTCGCCCCCGAGGGACGGTCGGGTGCGTCACCTCAGGGCACGGGGGGCGTCGCGCCAAGAAACGCCTACCCATCGTCCAAAGATGGCCTATCGTGCCACGGTCGTCACGAGGGGGGGCGTGAAGTCTCCCCGACGACGCCCCCCCTTTATGCGAAAAAGCGTTGCGACAGAGAGCGACGACGCCCCGTCACTAGCGGCGTCACCCGCCGACCCTTGGCTGGATTTGGAGCGGTTGGCGACGGCCGAAGTCACCTCGGAACATCCGGAGCACCCCTTGGAGGGGGCATTCCGGCCGGGTACGGATGCGGGCTGGATGGCTGCCAAGAAAGGTCAGCAGACCATCCGTTTGCATTTCGACGAACCGCACGACCTGCACCGGATTTTGCTCGAGTTCGCCGAACCCCGCCACGAACGCACCCACGAGTTCACCTTGAGCTGGGCCCCGAGCCGTCACGGTCCCTACCAACCGATCGTGCGCCAGCAATGGAACTTCAATCCTCAGAGTGCCTCCTCGGAATCCGAGGATTACACGGTCAACCTCCCTGCCGTGCGCGCCCTGGAGTTGGTCATCCGCCCGGACATCGGCAGGGGCCAAGCCCTGGCTTCGCTGGCCCATTGGGCGGTGGCGTGAGGGTTCCCGGTGGGCAGGAGAAGTTCGCTAAAAATCCCCTTGCACGCGCCCGGCGATGGCGGATGGTTGAAGCTCTTCGTTTGCTCCCTTCATAGCGCGGTGGATCGTCAGGTTAGGCAGTCGTCTGAGTGGTGATTCGAAACCCGGTTTTCGGGAACGGCGTGGCAGCCGGCAATCGATGATAGAGCACCAAAGACCATGAAACTTTACGTAGGAAATCTTTCCTTCAACACAACTTCGGATGACCTCCAAGACGCTTTCGAGCGTTTCGGCACGGTTACCGCCGTCGACCTCATCTCTGATCGTGAGACGGGTCGCTCGCGCGGTTTTGCGTTCGTCACCATGGGCAGCCGTTCCGAAGGGGAAGCTGCCGTCGAAGGCCTCAATGGCCGCGAACTGGATGGCCGTACCCTCACGGTGAACGAGGCGCGTCCGAAAGAGGACCGTTTTGGCGGCGGCGGCGGCGGCGGTGGCCGTGGCGACCGCGGTTCGTATTCCCGTTCCCGCCGTTAAGGTAGACGGGGCGCGTCCTTCACAGGCTTGGCCGGCCCACGGTCCGAGCCTGGAAAGACCGCACTGACAGAAAAAAACGGAGGCCCAGGGTGCAAACCTTGGGCCCATTTTGTTTCCAGGGTCGACGCGGGCCGGTCCTTCCCTTGCGATGGGCCTGGGGCAAAGGTAAAAGGTGGGGATGCCGGCTCTTCCTCACGGTTTGCACGCCTTGCCGGCTGCCTTCACCCTCGAAGGGGTGGTCGGTTTCCTGCGTGAACGCGGGCTCCGCGTCACCCGTGGACGCTCGCAGCTCCTCCAAGTGTTGTTTGAGGCGGGCGAACCGCTTTCCCTGGAAGAGATCCACACCCGCACGGCACGGCTGGCCGACGCCTCCTCCGACGGCGAAGCCCCGGATTTCGCCACGGTGTTCCGCACCGTGACGCGGTTGGAGGAACTCGGCTTGGTGCACCGCGTCGACCTTGGACGCTCCAAATCCCACTACGAACTTTCCGACCCGGCCAAACATTACGATCACCTCGTCTGCGTCGAATGCGGCACGGTGCAACTCGTCGAGGAGGAGTGTCCAGTGGCCGATTTCCAGCGCCGGCTCGGGCGCAAGTACGGCTTCCGCGACGTCAGCCATTCCCTGCAATTTTACGGCCGTTGCCCCGCCTGCGTCGGCGAACCGCCGCAGGCCAAATGACAAAGGCCAAAGGCCAAAGGCCAAACAGGGCGGACGGGACAGCTGTCCCGTTGAAATCTCGGCCGCGCGGCCAACGAGAGCCGTAGGGCAGAGCCAAGGCAGCCCCATCGCACCTGCCGCCCCTTTGTCATTTGTCATTTGTCATTTGGCCTGCGCGTTGCGCGCCACCCCACCGCGCCAGCGACTCTTGGTGCAGGTGACGCGGTCGGAGCATCCGCCCCAACACCCCGTACCGCGGGCCAAAAACGTAGGCCGCCACAAACGCCACGCCCAGGAGCATCACGATCGCCGGCCCGCTCGGCACGTCGATCCAAAAACTCAGCAACAGCCCAGCGCACGCCCCGACCGCACCGAGCGCGCCGCCGCCCCACATCATCAACGCCAAAGAATCGGTCAGGAGGTAAACGGTCGCGGCGGGCAAGACCAAAAGGCCAACCGACAAGACCACGCCGACGGCTTGCAGGCTGGCGACCATCGCGCAGATCATCAGGACGATGAGCAGGTAATTTAGCCGGGCCACCGGCACCCCGACGCTCTGCGCCACCGTCGGTTCAAACAGGGCGAGCAACAGACCCCGCTGCCACGCGACCAAACACCCGACCACGACGAAGCCGACGCCGTAGGCCAGCCAAAGGTCGATGTCCGCAAGGCCCAAGACGTTGCCGAACAGGAAATGATCAAGGTCGACCGGCACCCGCGAGTACTTCAGCAGGACGATGCCCAACGAAAAGGCGACGGTGTAGAGCGCGCAGATGGCCGTTTCTTCTAACAACCGCGAGTTGCGCGCGACCAGTTGACCGCCCAACCCCACCAAAAGCGCCGCCACCAACGCCCCGGTGAAAAGACCAAGCGGCGCCAAGCCGAAGAGCATGGCACCCACCGCCAAGCCCGGCAGCAGCGAGTGGCTGAGCGCATCCGCCAAGAGCGCCAAGCGCCGCAGCACCACAAACGGGCTTAGCACGCCGTTGGTGAACCCGACGAGCGCGCACCCCAGCAGCGCGCGGCGCATAAACTCGAAATGGAAAGGGTCAGTGACGGCGCTCATGAGTGGTGGGGTGGTGCGCGGACGGCCGATCGCCGTCCGCACCGCCGCCCGCCGGACCGGTGTAGACGTGCGTCGAAAACGTCGTTTGCACGTTCTGGGCGGTGAATGTCGTGGAGACGGGACCAAACGCCACGAGTTCCCCATTGAGCAGGATCACTTCGTCGAACAAGTCGGGCACCGTCCGCAGGTCGTGGTGGCTGACGACGACCAAGTTGCCTTCGGCCCGGATCCGCCCCAAAAACTGGGCGAGCGCCCCGGCGGCGTTGCGGTCCAACCCGGTGAACGGCTCGTCCAAGAGGTAGACGTGCGCCCGCTGCGCCCAAGCCCGCGCCAGGAAGGCGCGTTGCTGTTGGCCGCCGCTCAACGAACTGATCTGGCGGTCCGCCAACCCGTCCAGTTGCGCCACCGCCAACGCCTCGGCCACCACCTGCCGATCCGCTGAACCAAATGGGCGCCAGTTCCCAAGCGCCGGGTAACGACCCATCTCGACCAACCCGCGGACCGTGATGGGAAAATCCCAGTCGACCACGCTCCGCTGGGGCAGGTAGGCAACACCCCGATCCGAACCGGTCCGGCCGTGCGCGTGCGCGTCGAAATTGACTGCGCCAGTCTCGGCCGGCACCAAACCGGCGATGGCCTTCAACAACGTGCTTTTGCCAGCACCGTTCGGGCCCAGAAGTCCTACGCAGTGACCGCACTCCAACGTCAGGGTCAGGTGGTGGACGGCCGGCACCCGTTGGTAAGAGACCGTCAGGTCGTGGATGGTCAAGCGATGACGCGACATGGTCGTAGGACGTTTGTGGAAAAGTGCGCTTGTCTGGCCGGACCGCCTCTCACCCAGCGCCGTCCGGGCTTGCCCCCCCGCCCGACGGGATCGTCAAGACGTCGCGCAAACCGTCGGGGGTTGAAACATCGAACCAGAACGTCTTGGAAACGGTCCGGCCGCCTGGAAACTCCACGGTCACCTCCGTCGCGGCGGTCGGGGTGGACGCGGGCCACCGTGCCGCCACCGTGAGGTCAGCCCCTTCCGTGGGTAACCGGATCTGCCAATCTGCAGCGTAGCGCCCCGTCCCACCCCCGCCGCTCACGATCGTATCGTTGAGGTAGCGAACCTGCAAATCCACCGGGACCGGCACGGCGCGCGCGATCACGCGCAGGGTCGCCGCGCTCCCCGTTTGGGCAGCGGCAGCGGGCGCTTCAGTCGCCGGGGCGGCCGCGGCCCCGGGGTGCGTCTCTCGAAACGTCAAGAGGCCGACGCCCAAAAAAACGACGGCCACCAAGACGAGGCGGTACAACGGATGGCCGTGCATGGGAGGCGGGGAAAAAGGGTGGTAACCGGGAGCGGAACAGCGCAGGCCCGTCGGGCGTCACGCCCACTTCCCGAGCTTGCCTTATCGCAACCCATTTGCAAGGACCGGCTAACGGTGCTTGGCGCAGCCACCCCGCGACGTGCACGACGGGTGGCGTGGTGGGGTAGACACCCCGTCTGCCAGAGGTCCGCCGGTAGGATGGGGCGCGATGGCAAGGGCGGGCCCGTCGGCAGGATTACGGACGGGGGCGTCCGCGCCACTTCCGTCCCACGTGGCACCATCCTGGGGCGGCTCCGCCTGGACACCTTCCTCCATTCTCCCCTTTTGCCATTTGCCATCGGCGACTGGCGATGCGCGCAACGCCGGGTCGGGTCAGGTGATCCAGCTCTTCAAGCAGCGAGCGGCTCAGGGAAACCCCGAAACGCGCGACCCGTTCTTTCTCCACGCCGACAGCATCGCATGGTACGGTAATTGACTCGACCCGAATCCCCGTCCATCCAACCCTGCCGGACAACCTGCCCCGCTCACCATCACCCCACCACGGGGCGTACCGGGACGGCGCTTTGCCAGCAACGCTCGGCCACCGAAACCGCGCTGACGATCAACACCCCGAGGCTGATTCCGACGATCCGGTTGATAACCGGCAGGATAGAGTCTGGCGGACCTTGACCGGTGACGAACACCAAAATGAACGCGACCCCACCTTGGGTGCCGACGTAGGTCCAATTTCCCCGTCCCAGGTGCAGACGGGAGAAACCGATGATCCCGCCCAGGAAGAACAGGGACCAGACCGCCAAGGGATCGATGCCCACGAAAACCGCCAAGCCACCGAGCGCGCCACCCGCCAAGCAGCCAAGCAGCCTTTGGCCGGCCCGCACGCGGGCGGCGAAGAAGTCTCGGTCGATGACGACGTAGGAGGTGATCACGATTTGCGAGACGCTGGGCAAATTGAACCGTGCCCAAAGCAGCAACGTGATGCACGGCAGGAAACCGCTGACGACGGCGGTCCGCACCGAGTCGCCTTGGGTTGCGCCGCCGACCGCCTTAAGCTCCTCCGGTTTGCCGGCATCCAGATAACTTCCCGGCCGCAGTTGGAACGGGGCGACGCGCCCGGCAACCGGAGAGCTCACCTGCGTCCGACTCAGGTCAAACGTCGCTTTGGCCAAGGCTACCTCCGCCCCCCTGACGCCCGCACCTTGGGCCTCGATGTCTTGCTGCGCCCCGAGCTTGGCCGCCCGTGCCGCATCCAAATTCGCCGAAGGGACTTGAACCTCGCGCTGCAGCTTGTCCAAAGCCTCAGGGGCCAAGTCGCCGCCTTTAGCCAACTCGACACCCCGGTCGCGGTTTCGCACGGCATTCGTGTACTCCGCCGGCCGCGCTTCCATGGCGGCGGCGGTGAGCTGGTCCCTGGCCCGCGCCAGACCCGCCTCGGCGAGCGCAACCGCCGCGGTCTGGCGGTCGACCTCGATCGAGAAAGGTTTGGGATCGATGGTGAAGAGTGGCGCACCGACCACAACCACTTGGTCGTCGGAAACGTTAAGGGTAAGCATCGGACCATTCACCTCCGGAGAGATCACGACCATGTCGGCCGCCACGTAAGCGTCGCGGCAGATCACCACGCGCAGCGTGATCACCTCGAAAAGCGCATATGCGATGAGGACGGCGGCGGCCGGGCCCACGAGCGGGTGCGCCTTCGGCCAGCCAAGGAGTCGGCCGACACTTTCCTTCCGGAAAACTCAACTTCCAAACGCGGAGAGGCTCACGCCGGACTTACTTCAATGCGCTGACGATGGTGTTGACGTTGTGCCGCATCATGCCGTCGTACGTCGCCGCATCGGTGCCCGGCGCGCCGAGGCCGTCAGCGTAGAGTTCACCACCCACCCGCGCACCCGTCTCCCGGGTGATTTCGGCGATCACCTTCGGGTTTTCGACATTCTCAAAGAACACGGCTTTCACCCCCTGCGCCCAGATCGTCTCCACCAATTCAGCCACCTTTCTGGAAGAGGGTTGGTCCGACGTGGAAACGCCCTCGATCGGGTAAATCGTAAAGCCGAACTCCCTGGCAAAATACCCGAACGCGTCGTGGCTGGTGACGAGTTTTCGGCGGTCGCGCGGCAACTCTGCCACCTTCAGTTTCAGGTCCGTCTCCAACCGGTCCAACCGGGCACGGGCCGCCGCCGCGTTGTTCTCAAACACGCCGCGATCCGCCCCGTCGGCGGCCGCGAAAGCCGCCGCAATCGTCGTCACCGCCCGCTTCGCGTTCTCGACGTTGTGCCACCAGTGCGGGTCCGGCACGGTCCGACCCTCCTCCTGCAAGGTTTGCGACGGCAAGGTGGCGCCGACATCAATGAATTTTCCCTCTTGCCCGGCGCTCTCCTCCAGCTTGCGCAAGTAACCTTCCAGGCCTTTGCCCGACACCAGCACCAAGTCGGCGTCCGCCACGCGTTGCACATCGCCTGGCGAAGGCTCAAACCCGTGCGGGTCAACCCCGGGCCGGACGATTTCGGTGACCTGCACCCGTTCGCCGCCCACCTGCCGGGCGAAGTCGGAGAGCACCGTCGAGAGCGACGCCACCCTCAGGGGAGGCGCGGCGGCGGCGATGGCGGCAGGTGAGACACAGCATAGGACGGTCAGCGCCACACACGCCGTACCCACGGATGGGATGGAAAACCTCATGGTCGCAAGGGAACCGCGTACGCTTAAAGCCGGTACCCGGTTATCGCAACCTATTTGCAAATAAGCGCGCCGGGTATCTTACACAGCGGCGTCGTTAAAGCCCGGCTTTCCCGACGCATGACGAGGGGAGCGCGGGCGTCCCGCCCGTCACCGAGGGTGCGGCCATCCCCCTTGCCCCGGCACGCTCGGAGTGGCGGTTTTCCCGTGACCGGCGGGACGCCGGCGCTACCTTCGTGGCCAGGCAGCCCGGCGGCCGCCCGGTTCAAAACTGCCACTCCAACCCCGCGTAAAAGGCCCGCCGCGCGCCGTACTGCGGCGCGCCGACGCCGATCCCAGAGCCGTCGCGCAGGGCGTAGCTCTGGTCGAAGACGTTGGTCAGGTCGAGGCGCAACCGGATGACCTGACCGCGCCCCGCGCCGGCGCGCTGGGCGTAGCGCGGGTCGACGACGTTGGCCCGGGCGCGGCGCACCCGGATCCCCTCACCGCGCCCGGCCGCGCGCGAAGTCGCGGAATCCGCCTGCACGCCCTTATCCTCCTTCGTCGAGCCCTCCTCCGCAGCAGCCACCTTCCTCCGGTCGCCGAACCGGAAATCGTGGGTCAACCCGAGGTCCAACGGGTAATAGGACGGGTTGCGCTCCGTGTTGGCAAACCCACGCCGCAGGCCACGGCCGTACAACAGGTTGGTGTAGACCGTGGTGTCCGCGAAGGTGTAGGAGAGCCCGAACGATCCGGACAACCGTTGGTCGTGATCCAAAAAAACGTGGTGGTTGCGGATGTAGGCGAACTCATCGGGATCAAACTCGAACTCTCCGGAGACCACCTTGGTGCCGACGCCGTAATCATAGGCGAGGTTTGCGTAGGCGTTGAACCCGCCCTTCTGGTAGTTGGCCGTGAACTCACCGCCAAACTGCGTGCTGCGCGCGTAATTAAACGGCGCGAAGATCAGCGCCGGCCCGAATTGCCCCTCGTCCAACAGGTCACGCGCGATCTTGTAGAACCCGTCGAGACCGAGCGTGAACCCGTCGGTCACTTTTTGGGTGACGCCCACGTCGAAGTAGTGCGCCCGCTCGGCTTTGACCGGCGAGTTCTTCTCGATGGTTGGTTGGTTGGTTGTCCCGGTGAACTTACCAATCGTGCTCGTCGGCACCAACTCCAGGGGCGGCGGGGTGAAGTAACGGGAATAACCGGCGTGGAACGCGAGGTTTGACGTCGCCTGCAGCACCAAATTGACTCGCGGGCTCAACTGACTCTGGTGGGCGTACTCGTCGACCACGTCAAACCGGCCGCCGAAATTGACGGTGAGCGGCGCCCACGGCTTCCATTCATCTTGGAGGTAAACGCCGTAGATGAACCCCGTCTTTTTGTTGTTGTCGATGATCGTCAGCGGCAGGTCGGAAGATTGGTTTCCGTCAGCGTCGACCGGGAACACTTCGTTCGTCGTGTCTGCGCGGGCCGATTCCACGTGGAAAAGAAAACCGGCCCGCAGGGTGTGTTGCTCGTTCACCATCCAGCTCCCGTCGAATTGCGTGCCGTACGTCTGGACGTTGCGGTCGATGCGGCTGGCCAGCCCATTGAACAAGAGGTCGCCGCGCCGGTCCGGCGTGAAGAGGACGCCGCTGTACCGTGCGAACGTCGCCCACTGGAGGGCCACGTTTTCGAACGCCTTTTGGTACGCCAAAATGGCGTAATGGTTGTTCTCGTGCTGGCGTTCGTCCAGGGTGCTCGATTCGAAGGCCGTCTGACCCTGCAAGGTGAACGCGGTTTGCTGACCCGGGTTGTCCGGGATCCGAAAATCGGAATAGCTGGTGCTTAGCAGGAGCGTCAGCCGGCTCGAATCGTCTAAAACGTACTGCAGGTCAGCAAAAGCTTTGTATTGGTCGGTTTCGTCGTGGATCGCCGTGTGACCAGGCGTCGGGTTCTCGATGCCCAAGTTGCTGTGCAGATAGCTCCCAGACACAAAGTAGTTGAACGGCCCATTCACCCCGCCAAACTCGAAACCTGGCTGCAGACGGTCAAAACTTCCGCCGTAAATCGACAACGATCCGCCCGGTTCCAGCGCGCCCTGCTTGGTGTGGATGTCGATGACGCCCGACTGGCGAAAACCGAACTGCGCAGGCAGCGATCCGGTGATCAGCGCCACCCGGTCGATGAGCCGGGTGTCAATCTCCTGACCAAACCCGCTGATGCCTTCCGGCACCAAGACGTCATCGATGCGGTATTGGAGGTTGGCGTGTTCGTCGCGGACGTGTAGTTGCCCATAAGAATCCTGCGCCACGCCCGGAGCCCGCAGGATCAACTGGTTGAAGGGCAGGTTTTCGCCTTGCGACCCGTTCTGGATTTCCGGACGGCCGAGGTTGTACTGCGTCGCGCCCAGGGAAGGCACGATTTCATCCCGGGTTTGGTTAAGCCGACCGACCACCGTGACGGCTTGCAGCGGGGCGGTGCCGCTCGCCGGGTCGGAGGTGGCGGGTGCCGGGCCGGAGGCCTGGGCCCGAAGGGAAGCGGTGGTCAGGAGGCCCCCGGCGGAGATGTTGGGTAAGGGGCGCCTTGCGGGCGG
>CAXUNV010000085.1:0-2435 GCA_964252355.1 uncultured Chthoniobacterales bacterium
GCAGCGGCAAGGTTGAGGTCGGCGACGACCACCCGCGCGCCTTCGCGGGCGTAACGTTCGGCGATGGCTTTGCCGATGCCGCTGGCCGCACCGGTGACGATGGCTACTTTGTCTTGCAGGAGCATAGGAGGAAGGGGGGCTAAGGGTGGGAAGCCGGAAGTCGGAATCTCGAAGGTAGGAGGCAGGTAAAAGTTACGCGCGAACTCGCTCCAGGCCGCACCAATCGAACTCGAGGCCGTGGCCGGGTCGGTCCGGCGCCACGGCAAAGCCCTCCTCGATGACTAACGGGGCGTCGAGGAAGCGTTCCAAGCCAAAGCCGTGTGCTTCGAGGTAGGAGGCGTTCGGCACCGCCGCAAGCAAGTGGACCGTGACGTCGTGCGCGCCGTGGGTGGTGACCGGGAGGTTAAAGGCTTCCGCCAGGTGCGCGATCTTCAGAAAAGGCGTGATCCCGCCGCAGTTGGTCACGTCAGGTTCGGGGTAAGTGACGCCGCCAAGTTCGATGAGGTGCTTGAATTCCCAGAGCGTGCGCAGGTTCTCGCCGGTGGCGATCGGCACGCCGGCGTCCCGCACGAGGCGCGCGTGCCCGGCGAAATCGTCCGGCACGATCGGTTCCTCCAGCCAAGAGAGGTCGTAGGGAGCAAAGGCGCGCGCCGCGCGGAGGGCGCCGTCGACGGACCATTTCATGTTGGCGTCGGCCATCAACGGGAACCCTTCCCCAAGGTGCGCCCGCATGCCCCGGACCTTGGCGACGTCCTCGGCCAAGCTGGGTCGGCCAACCTTCATCTTGATGGCGCGAAACCCGCGCGCGAGGTTCGCATCCGTCTGACGCAAGAGGTCATCCAGCGAGAGGTCGAGATCGATCCCGCCCGCGTAGCAGGGCACGCGCGGGTTCGCGCCGCCTAACAACCGCCAGAGCGGCTGGCCAAGCCTTCTCGCCTTCAGATCCCAAAGCGCCATGTCGAACGCCGACAACGCCAGGACCGTCGGGCCGCCGCGCCCGCCGTAGTGCAGCGCCCACCAGAGCTTCTTCCAGAGCGCCTCGGTCCGGTCCGGGTCTTCGCCGGTGACTAATCCAGGGAAGTCGCGCGCGAGCGAGGCGTGGACGGCGGCGCCGTTGCGACCGCAGGTAAAGGTGTAACCGACCCCCTCGATGCCGTCGTCGGCCCAGACCCGCACGGTGTTCAGTTCGAAGGTCGTCATCTCGCCGTGGGTGCTGTCGGTGAGCGCCTTCGGCAGGGGGATTAGGTAGTGACCCGGCTGGATGCGGTCGATGCGCGGCATGGCGGGACGTCCAAGGGACGGCACAGGTGATCCCGGTTGAGGAACGTGCCTGGGGACCTTACCGGTAGTTCACGTAGACGGTTTGTTTACGAAAGTAGCCGTCCAGGCCGTATTTGCCGTCCTCGCCGCCCAACCCGGACGAGCGCCAGCCATTGTGGAAGCCCTGCACCAGCTCGCCATTCGGACGATTGACGTAGATTTCGCCGAACTGCAGCGTCCTTTTCAAGTTCATGACCCGGCGCAGGTCCCGCGTGAACAGGTAAGCGGACAGCCCGTACTCACTGCGGTTGGCTTGGCGGAGTGCCTCCTCAAAATTCCCGAAACGAAGCACCGGCACCACGGGCCCGAAGATCTCCCGTTGCACCACGTCGGCGTTTTCGGAGAGTCCGGCGAGCACCGTCGGTTCAAACCAATGCCCTTTGGCAAACGCGCCGTCGCGGAGCCGGTGCCCCCCGGTCAGCACCTCGGCGCCGGCTGCCACGGCACCATCCACCATGGCTTCGACCTTTTCGAGTTCCGGACGGTTCACCTTAGGACCGACGTCGACACCCGTGAACGGATCGCCGACCTTCAACGCTTTGGTGCGTTCGAGGAATTGCTCCAGGAACCGGTCGGCGATCCCCTCTTGGAGGTACATCCGCTCGTTGCAGGTGCAAATCTGGCCGCAGTTGGTGAAGCGCGAGACGACGGCAGCCGCCACCGCCGATTCCACGTCGGCGTCGTCGAGCACGATAAAGGGCGCCTTGCCGCCGAGTTCGAGCCGCAGCACGGCCACCCGGTCGGCGCCGGCGCGATAAATTTCTTTGCCGGCCCGCACGCTGCCCGTCATCGTCACCAAGTCGGTCAGGGGGCTGCGCACGAGCGCTTCGCCGACCGTCCGGCCCGGGCCGGTGACGACGTTGATCACGCCGGCCGGAAAACCGACCCCTTCCGCCAGCCGAGCAAGCGCAAGCCCCGACAAGGGCGTGCACTCATGGCCTTTTATCACGACCGTGTTGCCGGCGATGAGGGCGGGGCCCAACTTGCGCGCGACCAGCGCCGACGGGTAGTTCCAGGCCGTCAACGCGACCACCACCCCGTGCGGCACGCGGTGGATCCAGACCTCCTCGTCTGG
This sequence comes from uncultured Chthoniobacterales bacterium, assembly GCA_964252355.1. Lineage (GTDB taxonomy): Bacteria > Verrucomicrobiota > Verrucomicrobiia > Chthoniobacterales > JAFAMB01 > CAXUNV01. Next base: position 2,396 of record CAXUNV010000085.1, read on the forward strand.
GTGGTCTGACGGCAGGAGGTCGCCTTCGATGCGGCGCGCC
>CAXUNV010000085.1:2459-2948 GCA_964252355.1 uncultured Chthoniobacterales bacterium
GGGGAGGGGGTTGCCGGGCGCGCGCGTGTGGGGCGGGGCGTGTGGCGCTCGGCGGGCGGGGCCCGCGGCGGCCTGCGCGTGGATGAGCTTCGCCCGTTCAATCGGCGGCATGGCCGCCCAGGCGGGTTGGGCGCGCCGCGCGGCCTGCAGGGCGGCGTGGGCATCGTCGGGGGTGCCTTCGGGGACTTCGGCGACCACGGTTTCGTCGGCCGGATTTTCGACGGGGATGACGCCTGTGGCATGGCCTCGGGTCCAACGCCCGTCGATGAACATGCGGTAAGGGTGGGAAAGGCTCGGGTGCATGGGGTGGGGGAAAGGCGGGAAAGCGTCCGACGTCTCCGCGGGCCTTTTGGCCGGACCAAACGGCGGTGGCGCGGGTCGTACGGTACGGGCGGACGCCCGGCGCTGTCAACGCGAAGCGCGCGCGGGCGGGTCCTTGGCTGGTAGGACCAAAACTGCTAGGGAGCCGGTGTGGCTGCCCCTCGGTCC
>CAXUNV010000085.1:2958-12305 GCA_964252355.1 uncultured Chthoniobacterales bacterium
GCGCCGGACGCCCGCGACGCGAGGCGGTCTGAACCGGTCCGCCGTCACCTTGCCGACCTGATCCTTGGCGGTGGGTTCCGTCCCGGCCAACGCCTGCCGCCCGAACGCGAGTTGATGCGCCGTTATGCCGTCAGTCGCCCGGTGGTGCGGGAGGCGATCTTTGCCCTGGCGCACCAAGGCTTGGTCCAACTGCGGCCCCGCTTTCGCCCGGTGGTCTCCCGTCCCGACCTACAGGCCACCCTGGGACAGTTTGGGGGTGTGGTCGCCACCCTCACAGTCGCGGAGCCGGGCGCACGCGTGCTGTTCGACACCCGCGTCTTCCTGGAAGCAGCCCTGGCGCGCTGGGCGGCGCTGCACGCCCGGCGTCAAGATTTAGAACTCCTGCGCACCCGCCTGCTCGCCAACCGCGCCGCCGTCGGCTTGCGCGGCCGGTTTGAAGCGACCGACATCGCCTTCCATGACGCCCTCTACGCGATGCCCGGCAACCCGGTCTTCCCGGCGGTGCACCGGGCGTACGTCGATTGGCTGAACGTCCATTGGGCGCGGATCGCGGGCGGCGCGGACGTCGACCGTGTGATGTACGCCGGTCATGAGCGCCTCTTCGACGCGATCGCCGCCCGTGACCCCGACGGCGCGGAAGATCATCTGCGGCGGCACCTGCACGCGGCGTGGGAAATGGTGCGCGCCACCTTTGTTCTCGCCACCGACGCCGAGGCGGTCTCCTCGAGCGACGACGGGACGGAAGACTGACCCCCACGAAAGTTCCATTCCACAAACGTTGACCCTGCGTCATGGCGGGAGCTATACGAAGGCTCGGTCCCCATGGCACAACGCGTCGGTAAATGTACGAATTATTCGGGGTGCAAACTGGCGTACCGCAACGAGAAGATCACGGTCGTCACGAAGGACTTCCGTTGTCCGGAATGCGGTTCGCCGCTGGAGGCGATTGGCCCGAAGAAGACCGGGGGACATCTGCCGTACGTTTATGCCGGCATCGGGGCGGTGTTGCTGTTTGCCGTGGGTGCGGTGCTTTGGACCTTGTTTAATCCCCGGCCCCATCCCGTCGTCATCCACGACGAGTCGCCGACGCCCATCCCGGTGACGCCCACGCCCACGCCTGCGCCCACGTCGACGCCGACGCCCGGGCCTACGGCTACGCCGGAAGGAAGCGCCACACCTGCGCCAACGCCCGGGGCCAGTCCGCCGCTAGCCCCGCTGAACTTTGATACCGGCAATCCGGAGATCGCGGCCGTGCGTCGCGAGGTCTTGAGCCGGATCGAACAATCCCCGTACCCGCAAGCCCAAAAAGATCGCGCCTCCGAGCTGGTGCTGAAGGCGCACGGGATGGGTCGCCTGTTTACCGTCTCTTTTGAGACGGCGCTCAATCGCCTGCCGCCACAGGCCATCTCCTCTGTGCAAAGTGCGGCCAACCAACCGCAGGTGCAGAAAATCCTGAGCGATCCCGCCGTCGTGCTCGTGCTGCTTGGCTTTGCGGATAAGCAAGGCAACGACGTGAAAAACCAACAACTGTCGCAGGAGCGCGCCCAGAACATTTTGGAGTTGCTGAAGGAGAAAGGCGGGATCATGAACGTCATGTACCCGGTCGCGATGGGTGGCACCGAAATCTTCGATGCCAAAGAACTGGCCAAGAACCGGGTGGTGGAAGTTTGGGCGGTGCTGCCGTGAGAACCGGTGCGACGTTCGGCGTTTGCGGTTTGGCGTTTGCAGTCGGTGGTGGGCGTTGCTCGTCTCTGGTCTCTTGTCTCTGGTTTGGGGGAAGGTCGGGGTTTAGGCCGGGACTTGATGAGGGAATTCCGCGCATGCGGGTCGCCGGACGGGCGGCACCCGCTTCCGGCTCCCGGCTCCCTAACGCCCCTCCCGTGTGCGAAGGTCGTCGATCACCGCCCGCAATTCCCGGTTAGGCGCCGTTTCGCGAAGCACCCAGCCGCGCAGGACGGTGCAGAGCGAACGGAATTCTGCCAGGGCACCCTCGTGGGCGCGTTCCGGCGCCAGCGGCGGCGCGTCGCCCCAGTCTTGGCAATGGCTCTCCGGGACGGCTCCGGGCAACAGGCGAAGGATGGCGGCGAGGACTTCCGCCCAAAATGGCCGCGGGATGGCGTGATCCGGCATCCCGTCGGCGCGGAGGCGTTGGGGACCGAGCGTCCGTGCCCAACGCTCATCCTGAACGAACGCATGGGTGATGCGCTCGGCCAGGGGTGCCGACGCGGCAGACGGTGCGGAGACGGTGGACGCCAAGCTGAGCAGTTCGTCGACGGCGACCGGCAGAGGCAGGCCCGGTCCGACGAAGAGCAAGCGGCAAGCCAGCACCGCCACCGCGTAGCCGTCGTACGGGGACGAAAGCTGCGGCAACCTTTCGTAAGGCACAGCCGAAAGCGGTACGCCCGCCGACCGTTGGACCCAGGCCGCCGAAGAAGGGGCGAGGTTCATCGGGAAAGAGCGCAACCGCAACTCGCCGGGTCCCAAGCCGCGCAGGGTGTCCGGGTGCCCGTAAACCTCCAAACTGCCCGCCTCCGACGGCAGGCTCACGCGCAGAAGGTCGGTGGCCGCGGTTTGGAGCGCGTCCTCGGGTAGAAGCGTCAGCTCCAAGCTCACTTTGCCCCCGTCCACCGGCACGGCCTCCCGGAGGCGCACCCCGGCGGTGCCCCGGTGGTACCCCGCTACGCTTCTAGGTTGGTAAACGGACGCGACGACCGGTTCCGGTCGGACGTAGTACGGCGCCTCCACCCCGGCCAAGGAGATGGGAAAAGCTGCGGGCACATCCACGAGATGGACTTCGGCGGTCCAGGCGGACGGCAATTCCCGCGCACCGGCTGGCCAAGCCACCCGAAAACTTTCCGCCCCCAAACCGAGGAAGGGCCGTCGGTGCGCACGGGTGTGGGCGTGCAGGCGCTCCAAGGTTTGTTTGATTAAGTCGAGCTTTAGGAACAACACCTCCAAGGCCCGGTCCTCCGGACTGTGGCGTCCATGGAGCAATGAGGAGCTGGCCGGCGGTTCGGACCCGCTCCCGCCTTCCGCCAAGGCGGCGGGCAGGGGAGGCAACCAGGCGCGGTTTGCCTCGAGAGGTTGTCCGGTGAGGAGGTCGGCGAAAGCCACCAAACACACCGGCGCGTAGGGCCGCACCAGCAGCCAACCGCCGTGCGGGTTGAAGACCCGCCAATCATCCGGCAAAAGTGAAACGCCGCCCTCGCCGGCGACGTCGTCGCCGGCACGCGCGAAGCGGTAGAACCTGGGCTTCTCCGCGGCGGTCCGATCCCACAGGAGGCGTTGGCGCGCCACCGGGTACGGCGGCAGACCCGCTTTCGCGAGTGCCGCGTCGTTTGTGCAGACTTCCAGGCGTCCACCGCTTTCCGGATCGTTGACCGGGTGCGCACGACCGGGCGTGACATCGACGCGGATGGGTGGCAGGGGAGCGTCTTCCCAGCCGGTGCGGACGAGGGATGCGCCCGCGCTTTCGGTCAGGGCATCCACCAAGTGACGCCACGCGGCGTCGGCCTCGCCGTTGCCGCCGAGGACCGGACCGCGCAACGACCGGTGCGGGGCGGGCGGTTCTTGGACCCAGATCTCCAGAAGGGCTTGCGCGGTACCCGCCCGGTCGCGCGAGCACCCTAAAAACACCGTCGCCCCAAAGGTTTGCCGCAGCACGATGAAGGGCGTCAGCGGCGTCGCGGCGCGCAGCACCAAACCCAGCGAAAGCGGCGCGTCTTGGTCCTCTGGGCGCAAAGGCGCGTTCGACCAGCTAGGCGGAGAGCTGGGGGAAGCCGGCGGGGGCATCGCGCCCGATCCTAGCATGCCAGGCACACCCGCGGGCGAAAAAGTGGCTGGCGCCGGCGAGTGATGCCGGTGATGAGGCGCGGGCATTTGGTTTTTCTGGCCGCGTGTGCGCCTCCCGACACTTCCTGCTCGCGCGCGGCATGTCCCTTGCTAGGCTACCGCGGCTATCGGCGCTGAGACTTGGCCGAAGAGCAGTAGGCGTCGTTGACGGAAGGTGAAAAACAAAACCACGAAACCCGCACCCCGGAAGGAAGTTTCCGTGATGGCTTGGATCGAGAACGAGCGGGGCGAGGTTCTGCTGGTGCGGCAAGCGGTCGGCCGGAAGTTTTGGACGCTGCCCGGGGGCAAAGCCAAAGCGCGTGAATCTTTGCGAGACGCCCTGGCGCGCGAAGTCCGCGAGGAGACGAACCTGCGGGTTGAACCCGGACCGTGGCTCCATCTCATGGACCGGCCGGAACGGGGCGCGGTGATGGTGCTGTTTGGGGTAACGGTGAAGAGTGCCGGCAAACCGCCGAAGTTGCCTAACCGCGAGATCAACGCATGCCGCTACAGCCAGAAGCTGCCGAAGCATGCCACGCCGTCGGCCCGTTTTTTCTGGGGAGAGATGCGCAAAGATGCCACACCTTCGCCTGACGGCGGCACCGGTCCGCAGCAGGACCGGGCAAAGCCTGGGGTGAGCGACGAACTCCCGAGCCGCTGAGGGACCGCGGCGGATTTGGCGGATCCAAGCGCGCCCGCCCAGCGGATTGTGTGCGTGAAGGTTGATGCGCGCGTGTTTTGGCGGGCAGGGGAGGTCTGCAGACGTGGCGGATGACGTGGTGGTGATCGGCGCGGGCCACAACGGGCTGATCTGCGCGTGCTACTTGGCAAGGCTCGGTCTGAAGGTCACGGTCTTAGAACGCCGTGAGGTCGTGGGCGGCGCGGTGTGCACGGAGGAGGTCGTCCCGGGATTCCGCTTCGACGTGGGGTCGTCCGTGCACATCATGTTCCGCAGCACGCCCATCATGGACGAGCTGGAACTGGCCAAGCATGGGCTCCGCTACGTCGAGCTGGACCCATGGGCGTTTTACCCGGTGCCGGATAGCGAGCACGCCATTCTCTTCTACCGCGACGTGGAACGCACCTGCGAGAGCATCGCGCGGGTCAGCGCCAAAGACGCGGCGGCCTACCGCAATTTCGTCAAGGTGTGGGGCGAACTGAACGCAGGCGTTTGGGAAGTGTTCTTACGGCCGCCGACGGCGGCCGCGATCGTTGGCACGATGGTCAAGCGCAACCTGTTGCGGCCGCAAAGCCGGAAACTCTGGAGTTCGGTCGACATCACCCGCGCGCTGCTTGGTTCGTACGGCAAACTGATCTGCGACACCTTCGAGTCCGAACCGGTGCGCGCGGCCCTGACTTGGCTCGCCGCCCAATCCGGACCACCACCCGACGCGATGGCGACCGGCGATTTCGTCGGCTGGCAGGCCATGGTGCACACGCCGGGCGCTGGGCGGGCCAGCGGCGGCGCGGGCGCGTTGACCCAGGCTTGGGCGCGGGCTTTGCCCGCGCGGGGCGGCTCGGTGGTGCTGAACGCGCCCGTCACCCGGATTGGGCGCGACGGCGCCGGCGTTTGGGAGGTGACGACGCCGGCCGGGACGTACCGCGCCAAAAAGGTGGTCGCGGCTTGCCACGTGGTCACGGCGTTGCGCGACTTGCTCGATCCCGCGCTCGCCGGGGAGACGTTGCGGCGGCGCGTGGGTACCATCGGCATCGGCAATGGGTTCGGCATGGTCGTGCGTCACGCCGTTTCCGAACTGCCCCGGTACCCGGGCCAGCCTGTCGACGATCGCGGCATCAGCCCGGCGCATTCGGCCATGCAGCTCCTTTGCCCCACCCGCGAGCACCTCTTGTCGGCGCACCGCGACTACTTGGCCGGGCGTCCGCCGCAACGCCCCGCCGTGCTCGGCATGACCTTCTCGGCGGTGGACCCTAGCTTGGCGCCGCCCGGCAAACACGTCCTGTTCGCCTGGGCCCAGTACCACCCATACGAACTCGCGAACGGTGAGAAATGGGATGCGATCGCCGAGCGCGAGGCCGACAAAATCTACGACCGGCTTTGCGAGCATGCGCCGAACCTCCGCGGCGCGCTGCTTCATCGGTTGATCCAGACCCCGCTCGACCTCGAGCGCCGCTTGGGCCTGCTGCGTGGGAACGTGATGCACGTCGAGATGACGTTCGACCAAATGTTCGCGTTCCGGCCCCTGCCAGAACTCTCCCGTTACCGCACGCCCCTGCCAGGTCTTTATCTCACCGGCGCAGGCACCCACCCAGGCGGTGGCGTCTTTGGCGCGAGCGGACGCAACGCCGCCGGGGTGGTGGCCAAAGACTTCGGGTACCGACGCCTGCGGTGATCGCCCCGGTCAGCGGAGAAGCTTCTCCAGGGTCTGCCGCACCGGCACGCGCGAGCTCCCGGCATAAGCGCACGATGGGCCCAGCGGTTCGGGGACCGTCGAAGACGGCGCGCGCCGTCCGTGGTGCTGGAGCGCTCGCGCGTGGAACTCCGTCAAGTAAACCGTCGCGAGCTTCAGCCGTAACGCGGTGCCGTGCGGATCGGGATCACCGGTCGGCGCGTCGTCGCGGCGTTCGTCTGGCGGTGGGGGTTCCCCCGGGGTACCGGCGCCCTCCAGCGGCAGCACCGCGACCACGATCATGCTGACCGCGAGAAACCCAACGGTCGCAAGCAGCTCTGCGCTGAAGATCTCCATAGGTGTGTTGGCCAGGAAAGGGCTAGCAAAAGATCAGTACCAAAGCTGCTTACGCGGCGGAAGGCGCGGCGGCTCCCTCAAAAGTACGATTCTTTTCCGCGAAAACTTGGAGGGCTCGTCCAGTTCTAAAAAGCGCTTGCAGCTCATCCGGCGCCGCCCTATATACCTGCCTTCTCGCCTGTCCAAGTGGTGCTCGCGGTGCGAAAAATGGACGGCATTCGACGGGTAGGTACCGAAGCGGCCAAACGGGGCAGACTGTAAATCTGCTGGCTTAACGCCTTCAGTGGTTCGAATCCACTCCTGCCCATTCTCGACGACCAAAGTACTCTCGCACCGTCGTGTGAAGGCAGCCATTGGTGATGCGCAACGGGCGCGATGCCGGGTGGCTCCCGTGCCTGCAGGAAGGCCAGCGCTTCGAGGCATGGCCAATGCCTAATCGGAGGCACGGGGGCAACTCTGCCCGCAAGGCGCAGCCCGCGGGCAACTCCCGCAACTTTTTCCCACTCCCCGCGAATCAGCTCGGGCTACGCGTCGAGCCCCGCCGTGCATCGGCCGTCCATCAGCATCGCTCCACGGCTTCCGCCGCCGCGCCCAACGCGCCCGCTTCTCAGCGCCGGCGGACCGGCGCCCCGCCAAGCTGGCTGCGGTCGATCAAGTAGGTCCGGGTCACGACGACGCGGTCGGTTGGGTTCGCGTTGGCGTCGGCCGGCAACCGGCTCACGGCGTCAAGCGTGTCGAGCCCAGCCACCACCTCGCCGAAAACCGTGTCGCGGCCATCCTGACCAGGGATGGGTTGAAGGCAGACGTAAAACTGGCTGCCGTTCGACTGGCGTTTTGGGTTGACCGCATCGCCGAGCCGGCCCATCGCCACGGCACCACGGACGTGCCGGCGATTGATCTCGGCAGGCAAGGTGTAACCCGGACCCCCGGTCCCCATCCGGGTGCGGTCCTTTTTTCGGCTGAGCGGGTCCCCACCTTGCACCAAGTAATTGGGGATGACGCGGTGGATGGTCGTCTTCCGGTAAAAGCCGCCGCGGACCAGCCTTTTGAAATTGAAACAAGTGTACGGGGCGGCCCGCTCGTCAAATGCCAGGGCGAAGCTGTGCGTCTGCCGCTCGCGACCCTTGCCCCACTTCAGGTCAAAGACGGCGACATCGTCCGCTCGGAGGCGTGGCGCGACCAGCAGGGCGCAAGCGAGCGCCAGAATGGCGAGAACTCTTTTCATTGCGGATCAGGAGAGGCTAGGCTGCTCACTTCGGCGTGCGCGAGCAAGCGGGAAGTCTCCGGGTGCCAGACGGCCAAGCGATCGCCGGGGGAGACACTCCCACGCCGAGTGTAGGCCAAGGCAGCCCGCCTTCCTGACGCGTCGACCAAAGGCGCGACGCTGGTAAGGGAACCGACCACTTTGGCCGGATCGTGGGTTCCGACGAGGCGTGCGCCCACCCCGAGGTCGTGGGTCGCGTCCCAGATGCGCAGCCCAGTCAACCGCCGGTTCACGTGACCAATGCTCTTGATGCGGCTCACGACCTCTTGGCCTAGGTAACAGCCTTTGGTGTAGCTGATGGCGCGTTCATCCATGCCGGCCTCCTGCGGCAGGGTGTTTTCGTCGAGTTCATGCCCCCAGCGCGGGATCCCTTCGGCAATCCGACGGGTTTCGGCTTCGGCGTCGTCGAGCGGTACGGAACCCTCGAGAGGCGGAAGGTCGTCGGCGGGGAAGATCACGTCGGCACCCGCGGAACGCAGCCGAGCGACTTGGTAGAACCAGTCACCGCGGGCGCGGTCGGGGCGGTCGACCAGATCCGGCCAATGCCAAAGGCGGAGGCGCTCCGTGAGGTCCTCGAAGGCGACGTCGTCAGCGACGGCGTACCGTTCCAGACGCGCCAGCAGGAGCTCGCGCAGGGTCGCGTCGGCATCCACCAAGAAGCCACCATCCCACGCACGCACGTACAAGTCGCCGGCGAGCTTGCCCTTGGCAGTCAGTGCGAACGCGTACACGGCACGTGACGCGTCTGAAGCCAACGGGCGCAGGTCATTCGTCAGCTGTCCGTTCAGGTACCGGAGCGCGTCCGGGCCCACGACGCGGAACTTTGCGCGGCGGGAAAGGTCAAGGTAGCGCATGGGAATCAATATACCCGGGGAAGGTGCCTCCGAAGCGCGAAGACTTGCCTCCGTGCGCGGAATTTGTTACGAGCACGCCTGAGTTCAGTGGGTGTGCCAGGGCAATGCCAGGAGGGCAACATGCCGGAAATACAGCGCCACAAGTACAGCGACTACTCGGTTCCCGATCCACCGCACCAGCCGCTTTACCTCGACCTCATGGTGAAGCACCTCCGCGCCGATCCCTCCATCCACACCGTGCTGGACGCGGGCTGCGGAGATGGCAACTTTTCGCAATCGATTGCGCACGCGGGTTTTGACGTGTGCGGGATTGATTTGTCTGAAGGTGGCATCCGGCGGGCGCGCGAGCGCCTGCCAAACTGCCGTTTCGAAGTCGCCTCCGTCTACGACGAGTACGCGACGTTGTTTCCTGGCACGGACACGTTTGACGCGATCATCTCGGTCGAGGTGATTGAGCACCTTTACAGCCCGCGAGACTTCACGAAGCGACTGCTGGAAGGGGTTCGGCCGCGAGGCTTGGTGATCATCACCACGCCTTATTGGGGTTACGCCAAGAACGTGGCGCTCGCGGTGACCAACCGGATCGATCGCGCCCTGACGGCGCTGTGGGACGGAGGACACATCAAGCATTGGTCGGTCAACACGCTGCATTCCTTGATGGCCGAACGCGGGTTTCAACTACTCGCCTTCCAC
>CAXUNV010000086.1:0-4229 GCA_964252355.1 uncultured Chthoniobacterales bacterium
ATCGTCTACCGCGGGGAGGACGGCTTTTGGGTCGCCGAGTGCCCTAGCCTGCCAGGTTGTGTATCCCAGGGCGAAACCCGGGAGCAGGCCATCCTCAACATCAAAGAAGCGATCGACGGCTACATCCTAGCTTTGCAGGAGGATCACCTGCCCGTACCTCCTGAAAGGTTTGACGCGCTTGTCGTGGCTGTATGAGCAAGCTGGCGCAGGTCTCGGGCGCGGAGCTTGTCCACGCCCTCCTGCAGGTCGGCTTTGAGGTCAAACGGCAGCACGGTAGCCACGTCATTCTACGGCGCGACGACCCTTTCGCGCAGACGGTAGTGCCCAACCATTGGCAGCTTGACCGGGGCATCCTGCGGGCGATTCTGCGTCAGACTGGTCTCAGCATAGAGAACTTAAACGACCTGCTCTAAGGCGGATCCAGCGTGACGGGCGGGACGCCCGCGCTCCCCTGGACGGCGCTTTGCCCCACCTCACCCCGGGAGGGCCGGGCGCCACCGCCGCAGACTCTCCACCACTGACAAACCCGCGCAGTCGCTTTAACCTCCCCACGTGAGCGAAGTTTCCCATCTCATCGTCGAAAGCGCCGATCCTACCGTGGCCGACACACTCGGACGCGAGTTGGCTGCCTACAACGGAAGGGAGACCGGCGTCACTGACGCGTCCGAACTCTGTTTTGTCGCCCACGATCCCCCTGGCTGCCTTATCGGGGGGCGTGAGGGGCTTCGCGTACGGCGGGTGGCTTTTCGTCCGGACCCTCTGGGTCCAGGAAGCACGCCGCGGCAACGGCCTGGGGTCCGCCTTGCTCGCCGCCATCGAAAACCGCGCCATCCGTTGTGGCTGCCGCCGGGCGCACCTGGACACCTTCAGCTTTCAAGCTCGCGGCTTCTACGAGAAACACGGGTACGAACTCTTTGGACAGCTGGACGACTACCCGGTCGGTCACCAACGCTTTTTCCTCCAGAAACGCTTGGTTCCACCTCTGCCCGCCTGATCGGTTCACCCAACGCCCTGTCCGGTGCCCGCGGGACGTTGTAGGCTTCGCCGTTCGACGAGCGGGACGCCCGTGCACTTCCCGTGTTCGCCGGAAGCCGACCTCAACATTACGGGGTGAACACCAAGCGCTTCTTCGCGGGTGCGTTCCAGCGATCTTGTACTTCTGCCAAGGGGACGCTCTCCGCCTCAATCCGCAGCTTGGCGGGACCGACCGCGTGCAGCAAACCTTTGACTGAGGCAAGCAGACGTTCCGTGGAGACGCTACCCAGCCCGCTGCCGAGCAGTTCCAGCGCGTGACTTCGCAACGCCGCGGCGGGCAACGTGAGGTTGGCACCGCTGCTTGAGCCAATCTGCACAAAGCGCACGCGCTGACCGCGCGACCGGGACCTTTGGTTCGAGAGGGCGGCGATCAACTGTTCGGCCGAGCTGCCCCACAAGTAGTCCAGCACGACGTCCACGCCGCCGTTTGCGAGCTGCTCACCCAACGTTTCCGCCAACGCCTCCGCCGGTTGTTCAAGGGAGATGACTGCGTCGGCGCCCAACGACGGCAACTCGGCCAGCACCTGCGGGTTCCGACCCGTGGCGAGGACCGTCTTTGCGCCAAGATGCCGGGCGATTTGCACGGCCAGACGTCCCGAGGTACCTGTCGCCCCGTTGACGAGCACCGTCTCACCTGGCGCCAGTCCGGCGCGCTCAGTGAGCGCGGCCCAGGACGACATGCCTGGATTGGCGATGGCTGCCGCCGTCGCGTCGTCGAGCTCGTCGGGCAAGTCGACGCAAAACTCCCCGGGCACGACCGTCAGGTCCGCCATCGCCCCGTAAGGCGCACGGGGAAAGGCGAAGTACACCCGGCGACCATCCTGCCGTCGCCCCACGCCGTCTACCCCCGGCACCAGCGGCAAGCGCGCGCCCTTGCTGCTGTAGTGTGTGCCGGCGGCTTGGCTCTTGACCAGTGGACTTAGCGCGGCGGCGCGGACGGAGATGACCACTTCGCCCGGTCCGGCTTCCGGATCGGCAAACGGTCCATAAACGGGCGGAGAGCGGAAATCGTGAACAACGGCGGCTTGCATAGGCAACGTAATGGTTGGAAAGGCCTTTCAGCGTCGGGTTCTTACGCGAGCGGAGCCCACAAATCCACCAGCGGCGCACCGAGAGGATTCCGTTGGCGTGGCAAGTTACCTTTATGCCCCCCTCCCCATTGCCCGCAGAACCGACTGTCCTCGATGTGAACGTGGACCACGGGGCACCTCAGCCAGCCATGCTGGCTTTGCCCGGGTCGGGCTTCTTACAAAACCAAACGGCGCATGCCCCAACCGCCAGGGCAAGAGCCACGAAAAGAAACGCGTCATTGTAAGCCATCAACGTTCGCATCCTTGCGCACCGTCGACTTGAGCGAGCTGTAAGCTTGCGTCATGGCCGACCCCGGAGCGAGGGTGGCGGTCATACCAAACATGGCTTGGCCGACGCCCTGGAGATTCCTGGGCATGGTGGTGATGATCACCGAAGGCGGTGGGGATGAACACGCCTCCCGTGAAGGCCTGACCCACCCGGAACAAGATCATCGTCTCCAATCTTCTGGGTAGTCCGCAAAGGCCTGAAAACGTCAGGAACAACCCCACGTCGCCGAGCAGGTACCAGCGGATGGTGAAAATGCTACTGAGCCACGCGGTGAGCGGGATGGTGATGATCTCGCCAATGAGGTAGCTCAAATCCTCTTCGGCAAGCCGCGAGGGACTGGAACGAAGTCAAGTCTTAAAACAAACGTTCCGGACGGTCTTTCGGATTCCGAACGCCTTATTGAAACCCGCTTGACCAAATGCCACGCGGGTAGGGCACGAACGCCCGTGATCAGTTCGCGGCGCGGGGCGGATCCGATTGATGCTAAAACCGATCGCAAAGGGCCACGGAAAAAGCATTGGCTGCCGCGCGCGCACGGGCCTTTCGTTGCCCAGAACGCCCACCGTCGCCGGTGATGGACGACGTAAACTTCCACACCCGTTTCAGAAAATAAGGATCTGGGCCATGCAATTTTTCGTCGTCTTCACGCCCAAACAAAAGTTGGAAAACGGGGGCATACCTCCTGACTTTCCACAACTGTTGGCCCAAGAGGAGGCGCGAGCGAAAAGCCTTTACGCGGAGGGGTCGATTCGCCAATCGTGGGTCCTGGGCAAAAAAGAAAACGGTGCGGCCTGCCTTTTTGAGGCGAAGTCACCCGAGCACCTGCAAGAATTCCTCGAAAGCTTTCCGTTGATCAAGGCGGGGTACTCGGACGTGCAAACCTTCCCGCTCGCGCCAGATCCAGCGTTCTTCAAGCAGGCCTAACCGGAACCGCATTTCCCCCACGTATCAACCACTTAAACCACCAACTCGAAAAGGAGGGCGGGTATGCAATATTTAGTTATCTTCACGCCACACAAGAAGTTTGAGAACCAGGGAATGCCCCCGGACTTTCCGCGACGGGAACAAGAAGAAGAAGCTCAGGCTCAGGTGCTCTATGAGGAGGGAGGCCTTCGTCAGGTCTGGGCGTTGGACACCAAGACCAAAGGCGCCGCCGTCCTCTTTGAGGCCGAATCGCCCGAGCGCCTGCAGGAGATGATCGACAGTTTTCCGCTGATCAAAGTCGATTATGCCAACTACCAAACCTACCCGCTCGCACCCTATCCGGCGTTTGCTAAGAAGGCCTGAACGACTTGACCCTGATAAGACTTCACCAAGCCATCACCGTCACAAACGGCTGGAAATTTCCTCCGGCTAACACTGTTTATTTCTAAGGATAGTCGAAACGTCCGCGGAGAAAGTGGCGGGGCGTGGGGAAGATGAGGTGGATGCTTGCTCGCGGTGACCGCCCCGGGGCATTACGGCGACTGCAGCCCTCGAGGGGGGGGGGAGCGCGCCTCCGCGCGACCCGGAGAGGCGGAAGATCGCGCGGCCGCGGGACCCGTCGACCGCTCGGGCCTGGGATTCCACCTAAGCCCCGGTCTCGCAGCAGCCGGATCCTGCGACCCTTTGGGACTGAGGCGCGGGCCAGCACACACTCTCTATCGCCCCCCCACAACTTCCAGACCTTCTTCCACGGGGGCTTTAGCTTATCTCTTGAAACACCAGGCCTTACCCCGCAGGCACATGGCCAGCGCCGTGGGCAAAGTCTTGCGCCACCGCCAAAAAGTTTTGCAACACCCGCGAGGCAGACTGACGCAGCCAGAGCAAGTACAAGCGGAACGGGGGCACGGGTG
>CAXUNV010000086.1:4239-12276 GCA_964252355.1 uncultured Chthoniobacterales bacterium
AGCATGCGGCAGACCGCGCACGAGCACCTCTGGCAGCAGCGCCACCCCGTAGCCGGCACTGACCATGCCCAGCAGGTTAGGCACGCCTTCCACCGGGTGCGTAGCCGCCGGGATAAAGCCGGCGGCTTCGCACGTCTGTTCCAACCGTCCCTGGTAGCCGGGAGAATATTCCGGCGAAGGAATCAAGATGGTGTCGTTGGCGAGGGCATGGATGTTCAATTCACCCCTTTCGCGTCCCGCGCCGGCAAGGGCATGCCCGGACGGCAGCACGGCGACCATCGGGCAGGTGAAAAGCGGCTGCGCTTGGAACCGCCGGCCCCGCGGTGTGGAGGAACCCGGGTAAATGCCCACGTGAATGCGGCCTTCCCGCAGAGCGGCCACCTGCTCGGCTCGCTCCATCTCCACCAGAAAGACTTCCACCTCGGGACTTCGCGCGCGGAATCTTTCTAGCAGCGGCGGCACCACACGGGCCGAAAGCGCCGGGTTGTTGCCCACGTTAAGCCGGCCCCGCGCGCCGTTGGTCACCGCCGCCTCGCGGGCATGCCGCAGGGTGGCGTCCGCCGCGGCCAAGGTGCGCTTGGCATCCGAGAGAAACGCGTGGCCGGCGTCGGTCAGCGCGACCCGGCGGTTGCGGTCGCGTTCCAGCAGGCGCACGCCCACGGTCTGTTCTAAGGCTTTGATCTGGCGGCTGAGCGGCGGCTGACTCATGCCCAGCCGCTTGGCCGCCGCGCCGAAGGAGAGTTCCTGGGCGACGGCGACGAAGGCACGCAGGTGGCGGAGGTCCATGGCGAGGTGCCCGACCTTAAACCGGGGCCGGCAGGTTCGGTAAATTTTGATACCGAGACGGAACGCAAAACGCCAGAAAAACCGCAATTGAAACCGCCCGCGCGGGACGCGATGGGCTTCCGGCATGGAAGCAGCCGTCCCCGGGAGATTTCCCGGCCAATCGGCCGTTATCACCGGCGCGGCTGGCGGCATCGGCAGTGCCCTGGTGCGCCGTTTCCTCACGCGGGAAGCGCGCGTTTACGCGGCGGACCGTGACGAGGGTGCGCTCGACCAACTCCGCACGGACCTGGGCGAGCCGGTCCGCCTTGCCGTTGTCAAGCTGGACGTGAGCGACGAAGCGCAGTGCCGCGACTTCGCAGTTCGGGTGCGTGAGGAGTGGACCGTGGTCGATGTGTTGGTCAACGCGGCGGGGTATCTCCCGCTGCCCCCCTTTGAGGAACTCACCTATGCCCAGTGGCGCGAGATTTACGCCATCAACCTAGACGGACCTTTCTTGGTCACGAGCAACCTGCTGCCGCTCATCAAGGCGAGCCGTGGCGGACGGATCATCTTTTTCAGTTCGGCCAGGCCGGCGACTTGGAAACCCTGACCGCGCTGCTCGGCCACCCGCCCCGCCGCTACGAAGATTTCGCACGGGAGACCGTGGCCAAATGGCAGCAGGAGCTACCCTGGCCGCTCAACAAGATCGCCGAAAAACTGTAATTTGTCCTCAGACTCATCCCAGCTAACCAGAACACCGATGCCTGTCACCTACTCGCCAGCCGCACCACCGCCGGGTTTTGCGAGCAGCACGGCCACCGTCAACGGCGCGCGCCTGCACTACTGGCTGGGCGGCAATCCACACGGCCTGCCCGTGCTGCTCTGGCACGGCTTCCTGAGCACGAGTTTGGAGTGGCGCAAGGTGATGCCATCGCTGGCCGAAGCTGGCTTTGCGGTGCTCGTGCCCGACATGCGCGGGTACGGCGACAGCGGTAAGCCAACGGATGGGTACGACGCCCGCGCCTTGGCCGAGGAGTTCCGCGCCCTGGTGCGCCAGCTCGGCTTCGGCGGCGGCAAACCGCTGCTGCTCGCCGCGCACGACATGGGCGCGCCGCCCGCGCTGCTCTGGGCCGCCGACCATCCCGAAGAGGTCGCGGGGCTGCTCTACATCGAGGCTCCCGTCATGCTTTCGGCGGTGCTGCAAAAGATCATCGCCTACACGCCCGAAGCCATGAAGGCAGGCTCCATGTGGTGGTGGATCCTGCCCTTGGCTCCCGGGGTGCCCGAGAGGCTCGTGGTTGGCCATGAACGCGAGTTCCTCACCTGGTTCTACGACAGGGCGATGGCCCGCCGAGAAGCCATCACCGACGCAGATGTGGACGAGACGCTGCGCACCTTTGCAGGACGCGAGGGAGTGCTCGGAGCCATGGGTGTGTACCGGGCTGCTTTCACCAGCATCGAACAGACCGAGCCTCTGGCGGGGTTGCTGCCTGGACATAAAGTGAAGGTGCCCGTCGTGGCGCTCGGTGGCCAGAAGGGGCTGGGCGACAAGGTGCTCGCCATGGTCAAGCTCGTGGCCAAAGACGTCCAAGGCGAGGTGATCCCGGATTGCGGCCACTTCATGCCAGAAGAGCGCCCCGAGACGGTGGTGCGTCACCTCGAAGCCTTGCGCGCCAGGGTGGCCGGTGAGCACGCCTAATCCTGCCTGCCACTCCCACCGTTCTCCATCTGCTTACACCCAACCAAACGACGCATCATGAACGAGCACTCCATCACCCGCCAGCCGCCCACCCCGATCCCGGCCGACGACCCACAACGGAACCTCAAGGTCGCGCGGCCCGACACCGACGGGAGCCTACCCCACATCGGCTTGGTGGGCGACACCTACACGGTCCTGCTCTCGGGCGACGACACGGACGGTCGCTACTGCCTGATTGACATGCACATCCCTCCGGGCGGTGGCCCAGCCCCTCACCGCCACGATTTCGAGGAGTCCTTTACCCTCCTCTCCGGCGAGATCGAGGCGACCTTCCGCGGCCAAAAGTCGGTGGTGCGCGCGGGCGAGACCCTGCACTTCCCGGCCAACGCGCCGCACGCCTTCACCAACGCCTCGGGGCAGCCTGCCCGACTGTTGTGCCTCTGCACGCCGGCCGGCCAGGAGGAGTTCTTCGCGCAGCTCGGCGTGCCGGTGGCCACGCGCACCACCCCCCCGCCCAAGTCCGACCCGGCTGCCGAGAAGGCGTTCCAGGCAAAAGCCGAGGCGCTGGCGCCCAAGTACCGCACCGAACTGCTGAAGCCTTGAACCACGCATGTGGATGAGCCGTCTGCTGCTCTGCCTCGGTTTGGCAGCGGGAACCTTCAGCATGTGGGACACGCTTGCGCACACTTGGAATCCCTCCTACCAGGCTCCGGCGCTGCCGCTGGGCCCGACGCACACAAACTATCACGCCTTCCGGGAGTTCACCCTCAGCATGGGCGCGGCGGTCACCATGTTCTACGTGGTGTTTCTGCCCCTAGAACAGCGGACGCGTCCCTTGTGGATCGTGATGTGCGTGGCGGCAATCTGCTATTACGGGGGTTGGTGGCTGCCTTGGCCGCTGCTCGGACTGCACGCGCCCAACCGCCCGGCCAACGTCGTTCATCTGAGCGCGACGGTCCTCTGCCTGGCCGACGTCGGTCTCGCTTGGCCGCATTTTCCGGCGGCGAACCCCGCCATCGGAAAAGCCCAACCGCGATCGTCGGCCGCGACCTCGCACAAGCTTCGCTCCGACCCTGTGTAAATTACTCATCGGCGCGACCGGCAGGAAAACCGGCAACCAAGCGCCCGTCGCAAACCTTGATGCCGTTCAACGACCTACCTAAGTCGAGTCTTGCCCGGAGCCGCGAAGCCCCGCCCGCATCATCGCGGGCGGGAGCGGCATGGTTGAAGGGCGCGAGCCCTGCGGCGAAGCGCATGGCCCACGAGGTGGGCGGTTTGGCAGCGGTCGCGCCTCCGGGGCTCCGGAGTTCTGCCAAACGCGCTCCGTGGTTTCTATAAGGTCACCGCGTCCGTCCAGCTGGTTTGGAGAACGCCGAACCCGGTCGCCGCCGGTCGCCAACGCCTTCACTTCGCTTCACCGTTTCCGTCGGGGCCGACTGTCCAGCGTTTGGCCACCGCCAAGAAGTTGAGCAACAGCGGGGAGAGTGCGTCGCGCCGCCAGACCAGCGTCAGCCGAAAGGGCCGCGCCGGCGAGCGCAACGTCCGGACGGGGCAGTCAGGGACCGAAGCGCGCGAGACCATGTCCGGCAGGATGGCCACGCCGTAACCCGCGGCGACCATCCCGAGCAGGTTCTCCACCTTGTCGACCGCGTGCGTGGCCGTCGGGGCAAAGTCAGCCGCGACACACAAGGCGTCGAGCATCTGGACATAACCCGGCCGGGTCTCCGGCGATAGGGTGAGCAAGGTTTGGCCTTTGAGCCCCTTGACCTCGAGAGGCAGCCGGCCCGGCTTGGCCAAGACATGTCCGGGCGGCAGCACGACCACCATCTGACAGGCATACAGGGTTTGGGTTTCGAAGCGGCGGCTGAAAGGCTGACCGATGTCAGGAGAAATCGCCGCGTGGACGCGCCCTTCGTCCAGGGCTTTCAGCTGCTCGGACGGCATCAGCTCGAGCAGTGAAACTTTCACCTGCGGTGAGCTTTCCCGGAAAGCTTGGAGCAACGGGGCCAGCACGGGGGTGGAAAGCTCCGCAACGTCGGCCAGCCTGAGGAGGCCGCGCGTGCCGCGGGCCGCTTCGCGGGCGCGTTCACGCGCGCCGGCCACGGCCGTCAGCGTGCGGCGCGCATCGGCCAAGTACGATTGGCCTGCCTCGGTCAGCGTGATCCGCTGCGTGCGCCCGCGCTCCAAGAGCCGCACGCCGCGCTCCTCCTCCAGCGCCCGGATTTGGCGGCTGAGCGGCGGCTGGCTCAAGTGCAGCCGCTCGGCCGCGCGACGGAAGGAGCGTTCCTCGGCCACGGCGATGAAGGCATGCAAATGGCGCAAGTCCATGACGGAACTGACCCGCTGGATACCGAACGGTAGCAGAGGAGACAACCAAATTCGCAACGGAACCCGGGGCCGGCCGCGACGGGCGAAGCGCCCGGCGCCGGATCCCCTCCTCCGCCCAAAGCCGCTACGGCCGCACCGCGCGCGGCCTCGCCGTCTGCTCGCGCGCCTGCGCGCGGCGGCGGGAAGTCTTGGGGCGCACGTTCCGGGCGACCGCCGGCGATGGGAGGCGTCGGCCGCCCTTGGCTTTGGCCGAAGGAGGGCGGAGCGCGGCCGCACCACGGGCCTGCAACCCCGCCAGGAGCCGGTCGACCACCAACTCCGCGTAGGCCATTGGCTCGCCGAACGGAAAGCGCGGGAAGGTGATGAGCAAGGCCGTCGCGCCGTGGACGCCGGCCCAGAGCAAGGCGCTGGTGGCGAACGCCGCGCCCGGCAGCGCGCCCGCTTCCACGCACGCCTCCACCCGCTGGAGCAGGATGCGAAAGGCCGCGTTTTCCCGGGCTAGTTCCGAGGGGCTTTTCACAGGGCCAGAGCCGGCCTCTGGCGTCATGAAGACGATGCGGTACTCGGCCGGGTTCGCGATGCCGTGCGCCACGCAGGCGCGCAGCATCTGACGCAACGTCGTCAGCGGGTCGGTAAGCGGCCCGCCAGGGCCGAGCTTTTCGGCCAAGCGCTCAAAACCCTCTTGGGCCAACGCGGCCAGGATGGCCTGCTTGTCGGCGAAATAGGAGTAGAGCGCCATGGGGGTATAGCCGGTCTGCTGGGCGAGGCGGCGCATGGTCAGCCCCTCGTCCCCGTGCTTTTGGATCAGGGTACGCGCCGCCGCCAAGATCTCCTCGCGCAGTTCGGCCCGGTGTCGCGTCTTCCGCTCTTTGGCCTTCATCACCATATTTCTTCCGGACGAACGAAACACCTTTTTACGCGCCGACGCCACGCGCGCCGGCGGGAACGTGGATGGCGGCCTGCGGCCGTTGCCGGATGTATACAAGTATGTTTTATTGTACTTGTACACCATTTCCCCGCCCGTACCTGTCCCATGGTCAAATTCACCATCCTCCTTAAACGTCACCCGAGCCTCACCCCCGCCGAGTTCGTGGACTACCACCGCCACCGGCACGCGCCACTCTTCGCCTCCCTGCCGGCCGTGCGCGTCCACGTGCGCCGTTACGTGCAGCAACACCTCGTGTCGCTGGAACTCCCGGGCTTGCCCCCGGTCAAATACGACGGGATCACCGAACTTTGGTTCGACGACGAGGCCGGTCTGGCCGCCCTCTTTCAAGACCCGGAGTACCTTGCCCGCATTCGCCCGGACGAGGAAAAGTTCTTGGACCTGCACGGCTGCGATTTCTTGCTCTCGCGCGAGCACGCGGTGATCTAGGTTCCGTCAGACGGATGGTTCTGCGCTGGGTAGGCCGGCGGCACGGTCCATCGCCAAGAGTTTGCCGACGGGCCATTCGCGTCAGCCGGAGACTTGCTGCCCGCCTCTGGCAAACGCGGCAGGCGCAGGGTCTCGGGGCTAAAGGCGTGATTGTAGGCATCCACGAGCCGCCGCAAGGGCATCCAGAACTGACTCGACGTCGTGGGACCGTGCAGGACGACGCCTCCCTGAACTTGAAAGGTCCGTGACCCGCCGCTGGCGATTTGGCTAGGTCAGTAACGGACCCGTCACGACACGCCGACGGGCGGCTCGTCGGCGAACAATTGTTTCACCCCCAGCGGCGCGCCGTATTGGTAGGTCCGCTGGTCGCCCCAAGGTTCGCTGTGCAGCTGCCCGGTGCGGTCCACGACGTGGTAGGTGGACTCGAGCGGCTTGCCCGCCGCCCGATCCGCCAACCAGTCGGCGATGATCAAAAAGAACGGTGCACCCAGCTGCGAAGAGCGCGAGCCGCCCATGCCGTGCTCCTCGCCGGCGTACATCACCAGCGTCTTGGGGCCGGGCACCGCGTTGAGGTGGTCGATCGTGCAGGCCACGTCGCTGAGGGAGTCGTCCTCACCCGCCATGACAAAATAGGGCATGCCAAGCTGCGGGCTCAACGGCCGCACGTCCATCTTGCGCATCACCGCCTCAAACGCCCCCTCGTCGGTCGTTCCCGCCATGTACATGAAGCGCTGCTTGAACGAGGGCGAGGCCATCTCGTAGAGCGGCCAGTTGTGCGGCTGGAAACAGGTGTACATCACCGCGCAAGCCGCAAAGCGCGGCTCGGCCGCCGCCATTTGGGTCGCCCAAAGGGAACCAAAAGAGAGTCCCCAGGCCATGATGCGCGCGCCGTCGACTTCCGCACGGTTCAGCAGAAAATCGACCGCCGCCGTGCCGACCTCGCCGTAGGCATCGGGGTCGTACCAAATTTCGCGTAGCAGGGAGGTACCCTGTCCGGGGCCGTCCAGGCACAGGCAGGTAAAACCCCGCCGCAGGAAGCGGTCCGCCGACGCGAAGAGGGTTTGCTCTTTGAAGGCATCCATACCGGTGACCATCACCAGGCAGGGCAGCCGCTCACCGGCATGGCCGGGCGGGAGGTGAAGATAACCGGCCAAGGACTTGCCCCGGTACGGGATCTCGACCGCTTCGATGGGGTGGTCCGCGCGTCGGGCGTACTCCCGGTAGCATTCGGCCTTTTTCCTCTCCAAGGCCACGTTGAGATCCGTGTTGGCGAAGATCGGCCATTGCGCCCCACCGTACATCACCGCGGCGGCGAAGAAATCGTCGCCCGCGGTGACCTCGTGCCCCTGGGCCAGGGCAGCCCGCCCCTGCAACTCGAAGCGGCGCGCGACTTTGGCAAACTCAGGCGAGATGTCATCCCAGCGCTTCACGAGCGCCTGCAAGCCCATGACGGCGCCTTGGTGGTCGGGGCTCATCGGGGCGCTGAGGTAATGCAGACGGCTTTGGTCGAACTCCGGTCCGATCAGACGGATGACGGCGTCGAGCAACCAGCGTTGGTCGCAGAAGCGGGTTACCCGACGTTGCAGGTCGTAAGGGGTGATGGGCATGGCAGGATGGTCTTGGTCAGTGGTTGTCGCAGTCGCTTTGCTGGGGTGTTCCCGCGGGCACCAACGCACGGAACCATGGGGTTCGCAGCCATTAATTGAACTGTAAGTTACTATTAATGGGAAGGGAGCCGCCGGCCGCGCGTTGGCGCCCGCGGAGGCCAAGGTCGTCGGGCGCCTCATCGGAGGCCGGGTCGGCGGCGCGCCTTCCGGGGCGCGCGAGCCCCGGGCGCGCCGCCCGCGTGCGCGCGGAGGAACGCTTGCAC
>CAXUNV010000087.1:0-11327 GCA_964252355.1 uncultured Chthoniobacterales bacterium
CGACTGGGCAGATCAAGGGACGTGGGCGCCCGCGCTCCAAGACACCCGGGCGGCGTACGTGGCTTACCACCCGGATTTGGCGGCGCCGGGCGCTCCCGAAGCCATCCGATCATTCGCCGAACGGGCGTTCGAAAGCGGGACCCGACGGTTGGTCCTGCTCTCCGGGCGGGGTGAAGAGGAAGCGCAGCGCAGCGAGGAGGCGTTGCGGGAGACCGGGGCGGATTGGACGGTCCTTCGGTCGAGTTGGTTCTGCCAGAATTTCAGCGAGACGTTCTTGTGCGAGGCGGTGCGCAGCGGCGAGGTCGCCCTGCCGGTCGGGGACGTGGCGGAGCCGTTCGTCGACGCCGACGACATCGCCGACGCCGCCGTGGTGGCCTTGACGGAGGAGGGGCACCTCGGTCAGACCTACGAACTTACCGGGCCACGGTTGCTGACGTTCGCCGAGGCGCTCAGGGAGATCGCTGAGGCGAGCGGCCGTGAGCTTCGCTACCGCGAAATCCCCGTCGGGCAGTACGCGTCGGGGTTGGTGGAGGCGGGCGTTCCCGAGGGGTATGTGGCTCTGCTCACCTATCTCTTCACGACCGTCTTGGACGGCCGAAACTCCCGGTTGGCAGACGGCGTCCGGCAAGTCCTGGGCCGCCCACCCCGGGATTTTAGAGACTACGTGCGGGCGGCTGCGGCGTCTGGCGTTTGGGCAGAGGGAGAATCGAAGTAACGGCGTGACAACCTGCATTCTGCGTCAGGATGGCCAAACCACCCTGAGCGGGAGCTTAAACCCGGGCCGCCCCCACGAACCCATCGACTAAAAACTTAGTCGCTGCCGCGAGAGTGAGCGATCGCTACTAAACTGACGCTCGATGCCCTAGGCTGATACCTATGTGACTTGATGAGCTGATACGGTGAGTGCGAACAAGCTGAGGCTGACGCGAACACGCGCTTACTGACGCGTCCTCAATCGCCCGCAGTTTCACTCGCTTAGTCGCCGCTGGGCGCAACACGCATACGAGCCGCCTACCTTCCATCTTTCGACGGTGGTGGATCGGCCGCCGTATGCGAGTCCCTGGAACGTCGTCTGTCTGCCGCGGCGACCGGAAGTCGCCAGCCGTGTTTGATCGCCATGACGCGGAGTCCGAAGCAGAGCGCCGCCCCCACCAGCGCTGCCACGCCGGAAGAGAGTTGCAGTGTGCGCGCGATCACGACGACTGCCGCGCCGACCAAAGCCGCGACTGCATAAAGGTCCGCCCGCAAGACGGTGGGGATTTCAGCCAACAAAACGTCGCGCGCCATGCCGCCACCGATGCCCGTCAACATGCCGAGCAAAGTTGCCATGACGGGGTTCAGCCCATACGCGAGAGCTTTGTGTGCCCCAGAGACCGCGAAGAGGGCCAATCCCGCGGCGTCGAACAGCAGTACCGAGCTCCATCGTTGAGTGATCGCGGACGAAAAATAGAACGTGATGAGTCCGGCCACGAGTGACACGCCCAGGTAGCGCCAATCGCTGATGGCCCCGGGGGGAATGGCGCCAATCAAAACGTCCCGGGTGATGCCCCCGGTGTTCGCCGCCGCGAAGGACAGCACCAGAACGCCAAACACATCTAACCGATGCTTGACGCCCGCCATCGCGCCGCTGAGGGCAAAGACAAAGGTGCCGGCAAGATCTAGTACGTACGGGAGCGACGTCATGAGGACTTCACCCCATGCCTACGGGCTACGACCCTGGCTTAGATAGCCCGTCCATCGCAACCTATTCTACCGGTAGCCACGCCCGCGTCGCAACGACCAGCGTCTCAACGCCTGTTCGCAGGGTGGGCTGGATGACCGGCGCAAACTTCGGGCTGTGGTTGACGGGAAGCTCGTTGAGCCGACCAGCCGCTTTGGCCTTCGCATAGGTGTCCGGATCCGTGCCGCCGACGAACCAGAACACCGACGGTGAGTGCCACTCGGATCCGAACGATCCAAAATCTTCACTCGCCGGTGCCGGCCCAGTTTCACGAACCCGCTCTGCGCCGAAAAATTCTCGGAAGGCGTCGACCACCCGCTGGCTGGCATCGCGATCGTTCACGTTCAGCGGGTAGTGGTCAAACGTCGTGATCTCGGGTTGGCGCGGGGCGCCCGAAGCCGCCGCCTCGGCGTTGACGATCCGCTCGATCGCGGCCAACACGCGCTTGCGCACGTCTGCGTCGAAGGTCCGCACGTTGACTTTGATGATGGCTTCGTCGGGGATGACGTTCTCTTTCGTGCCGGCCTGCAGCGCACCCACGGTGACGACGGCAGCTTCCGCGGCGGCCACCTCACGCGAGACGATCGTTTGCAGCCGCATCACCGTGGCGGCCGCCATGATGACGGGATCAATACTGGCCTGCGGCATCGACCCATGCGCGCCGCGACCGAACAGGCGAATCTGCAAGCTATCCGCCGCGGAAGTGATCGCACCCGCTCGCCCGGCCACGGTGCCCGACGGCCCCACCATGACGTGCCGGCCAAGCACCACGTCCGGCTTGGGAAAGCGTTCGAAAAGGCCGTCGTCGATCATGGCCTGCGCACCTTCCGCGGTCTCTTCTCCGGGCTGGAAGACCGCCAGCAAAGTGCCGTGCCACGTCGAGCGTGCCTCGGCCAACAATCTTGTGGCGCCCGCCAGCCAAGTGACGTGCATGTCGTGGCCGCACATGTGCGCGACGGGCACGGTCTTGCCTTCCCCATCGGTGGCCGTCGCTTGGCTGGCATACGGCAGCCCGGTCGCCTCTTCGACGGGTAGCGCATCCATGTCGGCTCGCAGCATGAGCGTCGGCCCATCGCCGTTGCGGAGCACTCCCACGACGCCGGTTTTGCCGACACCCGTGGTCACTTCATAACCGGCGGCACGAAGCCGGTCGGCCACCAAGCCTGCCGTACGCGTCTCCTGCATCGAGAGCTCTGGGTGTGAGTGCACATCCTTGTAGAAAGCTTCCAAGTCCGGAAGCATGCCTTCGAGGTTGCCCAACACCGGGTCGGAAGAATTCGCAGGGGTCTTGCTCATGATTCAGATCCTTTCCTTTACTAGAGCCGGCAGCTTGCTCCGCCATCGAAGACGATGGGCCATGACCTCCATCGGGAAACGTTGCGCTCGGTCAGAGCCTGCCGCAGCATACCGTGACTCCGCTTGGCGGCAAGCGAGAGCGCAGCCGAGCGGGAGCGGTTCCTCAACGACCTCATCCACCCGCGTCACACGCCGTGAACCGGAAAAACGTGCTCGGGGCTGCCCACTACCGGAGGGTCAAGCAGCCCGCTCAGTTGCCAAGAGAGGCGAATGAGGTAGAAGCGGGTTAGCCGCTGGCTCCGCCCGTCTTTGCAGGCGTTCACGTTCAAGGTGCGGGGTGCTCAGGACGAAAGGTGTATTCCGATCGCGCTCGAAGGAGGCCAGAAAATGAACAAGGAAATGTCGGCCGCCGTTTTCACCGGCGCAGCCCTCACGGGTCTCGCCATGGCCGCCGTTCGTGCCGCCCCATCGCCCACGCCCGGCAGCTCCCTTGCACCGGCCACGATGCCGCGGATCGGGACCATCGACGAGCGCTACCAATCCTACAACGTCGAGATGCTCGAAGTGACGGGCGGGAAGTTCTGGAAACCGTACGGCCCCGAGTTGGATGCGGCACTCAAAGAACCAGCGCCCAACGCCGCGCCCTCGGAAAGTGGCGACACTCCGGCGGGGATGAACCCAGCCCTGTACGAGTACCGGCCGCCGATCGACTTGACAAACCAGCGGCTTCGAAAACTCGCGGCGGCACTCGGCCCGGCGTACGTACGGGTGAGCGGGACTTGGGCGAACACGACCTACTTCCCCGAAGGCGACGACGCCCCGCAAGATCCGCCAGCCGGCTTTGATGGAGTGTTGACGCACCAGCGATGGAAAGGCGTTCTCGACTTCTCGAAGGCAGTCGGTGCAGAAATCGTCACCTCCTTCGCCACGTCGGTCGGTACGCGTGATGCGCAAGGCGCTTGGAACACTGATCAGGCGAAGCGATTTGTGGATTACACAAAGTCGGCGGGCGGCCACATCGCCGCGGCCGAGTTCATGAACGAGCCGACCTTCGCGGCGATGGGTGGAGCGCCCGCAGGCTATGACGCGGCGGCGTATGGGCAGGACTTCAAAACTTTTCGCGCGTTCGCAAAGGACGCTCTACCCGACATGCTGATCCTTGGCCCGGGCTCGGTCGGCGAGACGACCGGCGATTGGGGCGTCGCCTATGGCATGAATCAGATGTTGCACACGCGCGACCTGCTCGCGGCGTCGGAACCTGCGCAGGTCGATCGTTTCGTGTACCACCACTACGGTGCGAGTTCGCTGCGTTGCGCGGCGATGGGGGGACAGACCACCGCCGAAGACGCGCTTTCCGAGCAGTGGCTCCGGCGGACCGACGAAACCCTCGCGTTCTACCGAAGGCTCCGCGACGAGTTCGAGCCGGGAAAGTCCTTTTGGTTGACTGAGACGGCCGACGCGGCCTGCGGTGGCAACCCGTGGGGTGGCACCTTCCTCGACACGTTCCGCTACCTCGACCAGCTTGGCCGGCTTGCCAAACAGAACGTCCAAGTGGTCGTCCATAACACTTTGGTTGCCAGCGATTACGGCCTGCTGGACGACCAGACGCTGGCGCCCAAGCCGAACTACTGGGGCGCGCTATTGTGGCGCAAGCTCATGGGGACCGCGGTGCTCGACGCCGGCGTCCCCATTCAGGAAGGGCTGCATGTTTACGCACACAACTTGCGCGGCGTTCCGGGCGGCGTCGCGTTGCTGGTGATCAACAACAGTCGAACAAAGAGCACATCGCTTGACCTCCCGCTATCAGCCGAGCGTTACACGCTAACCGCGCCAAAACTGGAGGGCAAAGAAGTCGAACTAAACGGACGCGAACTCAGGCTCTCGCCCAACGACGAGCTGCCAAATCTCGAGGGAAAACGCACTCCTGCGGGGCAGGTGGAGTTTGCGCCCACGAGCATCACCTTCCTCGCGATTTCAGACGCCAAGAATACCGCTTCGCAATGACCGTGGAAGGCGCGAGCCCGCGGTTGATAAAGCGCTCACTTCTCGGCAGCCGGCTTGCTAAGACCGAGGATCTCCATGCAGGCGAGATCGTTCATCCTTGCAGAACAAGCCATACAATAACGACGCCGGACGCGGCACCGAAGAGGGGTGCGGCATTCGGAGGACCAGCGAACGCAGGAAGGATCGTTAAGTAAACCGGCACCCCAGGAGCGCGTCTCTTGACACGCCGGTTTGGTCACCGCAAAAGAAAATATGCCCACACACGTGATGATCGTCGGTGGCGGGTTCGCAGGGCTAAATTGCGCACTCAAACTGGCGTCGAGCCCGGACGTTCGAGTCACGCTCGTTGACAAGAACAACTACCAGCAATTCCAGCCGCTGCTCTACCAGGTCGCCTCCGCGCTGCTGGCACCGTCCAACGCGGCGTTCCCGTTGCGCGGCGTCCTGCACAAATTTGCGAACGTCGATGTGAAGATGGCCGAGGTGGTTTCCGCCGATCTCGGTACCCGCACGGTGCAAACTGCCGACGGGCAAACCATCCAGGGTGATTACCTCGTCCTCGCCGCTGGGGCACGAGCTAATTTCTTCAAGATTCCCGGGGCGGAGGAGCACGGGTTACCGCTCTACTCACTGCAAGACGCCGAAAGGATCCAATCGCGGCTCATCGAAGCTTTCGAAGCCGCTGACAACGATCCGTCGCTGTTGGACAAGGGCGGCCTAAACGCGGTGGTGGTGGGTGCTGGCCCCACGGGAACAGAGATGGCGGGGGCTTTGGGCGACATGCTGCAACGCATGGACAGAAACCAGTACAAACACATTGACCCAGCCAAAGCGAAAGTTTTTCTGGTCGAAGCAGGCCAGCACGTCCTGAACGGGTTTTCCGAGAAATCACAAGCTTACGCCGCCGAGAAGCTGGGGGAGCGCGGCGTCGAGGTTCACCTTGGCTCGGCGGTCAAAGAGGTGACGGCCACCCACGTCCTGCTCGCCGACGGTTCGCGAATCCCGGCCCGCCTCGTGATCTGGGCGGGCGGCTTGAAAGCTGCCTCGCTCGCCGAGCACCTAGGCATCGAGCAGGGGCGCGGCGGACGCCTGGATGTCGGGCCGGATTTCGCCGTGACAGGCTTCCCCAACGTGTTTGCCTTGGGCGATTTTTCCAACATCAACGGCAAGGACGGCAAACCGCTTCCGCAGCTCGCCTCCGTTGCCCAGCAGGCGGGCCGTTATTGCGGCAAACACATCCTGGCGCAGATCCAGGGCGAACCGCTCAAACCTTTCGAGTATTTCGACAAGGGCATCATGGCGATGGTGGGCCGGAACGCTGGCATCGCCGAGGTGGGTGCCGACCACCACACGCTGACTGGCCCGCTGGCTTTTGCGGCTTGGCTCGGCGTCCACGCGGCTTTGCTGACGACGACCCGCGCGAAGGTCGGAAGCGTGATGGATTGGTTTTGGGATTATTTCGGGCAGACGCGCGGCGAGCAGCTTCTCGATCGGCCCAGCGGACACATCTTCGACTGGGGCAAAGAGGAAGAGTCCACGTCTGCCTCTCCTCACCAATGATCGCGGCCCGACGCGGACGTTGCCTGCTCCCAGCCAACCTTTAACCGCACTCACCGCGTGCATGCCTGGTTTGTTTGCGGCCACCAGGGACCAGGCCCGCGGACCAAACGAGAAGCATGGATTTGTTCTACCCCGGCTCGCCATCGGCGAGCGGGACGAATCGCGCGGCACCCGAGGAATGATTTATGAGCCAACATGTTTTGGTCACCGCCGGCGCGGCGGGGATCGGTCTGGCCGTTGCACAGGCGTTCGCTGCGGCGGGTGTGGGAACGCGCGGCCAAAAACTAGCCGTTGCAGCCCCTTTGCCCGAACTTTCCGGCCCGGGGTAGGTTCATAGCGCCACGTCGCGCAGGTAAAGGTGCATTGGACGTTCATCGCCGCCCGTATGAAACCCATCCATCCCCAAACGCGCATCGGCCACGTGCACCTGAAGGTGGCCGACTTGGCGCGCGCGCTGGGCTTCTACCGCGACGTGCTCGGTTTTGAGGTGACGCAGCGCGTCGGCGACTCAGCGGCTTTCTTGTCCGCTGGCGGTTATCACCACCACATCGGGCTGAACACCTGGGAGAGCCTGCACGGGAACCAGCCCGCGCCGGGCACCACCGGCCTCTACCACCTCGCCGTTCTTTATCCAACGCGCGCGGAACTCGCCGACGCCCTGCGCCGTCTCGTCAACGCGGGGATCGCGCTCGACGGAGCATCGGATCACGGCGTCAGCCAAGCGCTCTACCTGCGCGACCCGGACGACAACGGCGTTGAGCTTTACTGGGACCGTCCAAGGGAAGAATGGCCACGCACGCCGGCCGGTGGACTGGCAATGTACACGCGCCCGCTGGACCTCCGCGCACTGCTCGCCGACGCCGGGTGAAACCGCTCAGAATTTAGTACAACTCATGGAAAGGAAGTACGCATAAGGCGGCTGAAGATTCTGGGGCGGCAAGAAAGGAGACGTCCAGCCCTGGAGCGGGGCAGGTCGAGCCAAACCCGGCCGTTTCGTCGGCGGTGGCGACCGGCCCTCCTGGGAAAGGTTTGCTAACGCCACGCAACTAACACGGACTCCGCACTCCCTAGCGAGCCGCTCCTAACTTGGGTAATGGCGTCAGCAACCTTCGTCTTTCCGTCAATGGGTAGGCCATCGGTTTTGAGCGCGTAAACCGTGAAATGGTAATGGTGAGGTTTGCCGCCCGGCGGACACGGACCCCCGTAGCCCGGTTTGCCCCAATCATTGATCAGTTGCACGGCGCCGCGCGGTGCCCGGTTCGCCGCGGCGGTCCCGGCGCCTTCCGCAAGCGTTCGGTCCGACCGTGGGAGGTTGGTCAGGATCCAATGATAGAAGCCCCCGCGTTTCGGCGCGTCCTCGTCCCAGACGACGAAGGCGAAGCTTTTCGTCCCGTCCGGCGCCCCCTCCCAAGAGACCTCTGGGGAAAGGTTTTGTCCGGCGCAAGGCGAACGGTTGTAGAGATAACGCTGCGGGATGGGGTCACCACTTTTGAGGTTGGCCACGCGGAGCCTGAAATCCGCGGCAGCCGCAGCCGTCTTTGGGAGTGAGAACCAGAAAATGACCAGGAGGAGTGAGGGGGCCGTCGCCCTGAGCAGAAGGCCGGTCGGTGTCTTCATGATGATGACCTTTTCGCGCCCCCTGCCGCCGGTGACAAATTGAAGACGGGGCCAACCGAAGATAACGCAGGGTTAGAACGGAGCGCGGGCGTCCCGCCCGTTTCTAACGCTGATCCGGCTCACGGAAGCTCCGCCGGCGGTTGACCATCCTTCACCAACCAGTTAACCAATCCCCCATCTTTCCCTTCCGCCCGGTAAAACACCGTCGTCCCGTCCGGGGAGGTGCAGAGTGCGGCAGAAGAGCCGTTCTTGCCAAGGGTCTCCATCGAAAGCAGCGTCGCCGCGTCTGCCTCAGCCCGTTTCTTGAGGTCGAACAACACGTCCGCATCATCCAACGTCTTCGGGTCCGGCTTTGCCACCCGAACGACGACGCCGTCCCCAGAGCCGCCCATCCGGCGCGCGTGCATGTACACCCAACGCTGCGTGACCGCGAACTCCGCAACGCCCTGGTTCACGGGTGTGTAGTTGCCCGTCTCGAGGGTTGCCACCGGCGCGAAGCGGTAGGCGAGCAAGGTGGCGAAAGTCTTGCCGGCATCGGCTTCCTCGTGGTTGATTCGGCCAAGCCAAGCATCGCCACGTTCCGAAAAGAGGAGCTGGTGCGGCCCGAGCACCGTCAGGCCGCGAAACCCTTCGACGCGGCGCGCGCTTACCGGGTGCGCCGTGGCGTCATTGGCATCGAGGTACTCCAGACCGGTTTTGCCACCGACGAAGATCTGCCCGGTTCCGGGATCGCACGAGGCGTCGTAGAAAACGTTTCCCGGTTCGGCAGCCCGGACCTTCCTCGAAGTGACCTTGATGGGATCATAGGCCCAGAGCGCGTCGCTGAACAGAAACAGGAGAAAGCCGCTTTTTGAACGGGTCAACGAAACGGGCTCCTCCCGCTCGGCGATGCTTGGAGGCAGGCTGGCGGCCGCGCTCCGGCCGGTAGCGACGTCGACGGTGGCCAACGCCCCGTTCCCGATCTGTCGGGAGGTGTTGAGCAGGTAAACGCGTCTGCCGTCGCGGGTGAACACCGCTTCGGCCGCTAAACCGCCGTTCGGCAGGGTGACCGTCGCGACCAGGGTGGCGGAGAGGGCGACACCGAAAGAACGGAGAGCGCGCACGCACCGACCTTTACGGGGCCGACCGCAACGGTGACAAGGTCCGAAAGCGCGGTAGGCGAAACGCCGGGCGCTACGCGCATGACAAATGACAATGGCCAGATGCGGAGGCGGCAAGGCCAGAACACCCCGACGCTCGCCGGGCACAAGTCAGGAGCTTTCCCGCACCCACCGGAAACCGGAAAGTGAGGACCGGAAACCGGCAATCACCCGTAGGGCCGGACGGCGCCATTGACGCGACCTTCGTACACGCACACCGCCACCCCACACGCGCATGATACCTCCACAAAGCCACGACAACGGCCTTTCGGGCACCGCCCAAGCGCCTTCCTGCACCCTCGTCATCTTTGGGGCGGGGGGCGACCTGACCAAACGCCTGCTCATGCCGGCGCTCTACAACCTTTCCGGGAGTCGGCTCCTGCCCGACGACCTCAAAATCATCGGTTTGGACCGCGTGCAGCAGGATGACGACGGGTGGCGTCACGCACTGACCGAGACCATGCAGTCCTTCACCAAGGACAAGACTGCCGAGTTTTACACGCCCAAGCTCGACGATGCCACCTGGGGCTGGGTCACCGGCCGGATGAGCTACGTCTCTGCCGATTTTGGTCAGGCCGAGACGTACAAACAGCTTGCCCAAAAGCTCGGCGACAACGCCAACGCCGTCTTTTACCTCGCAGTCGCGGCGCGGTTCTTCGGTCCCATCGTCGAGCAACTCGGCCAGAACGGCCTGCTCAAGCAAGACGGCGGCCGGTTCCGGCGCGTGATCATCGAGAAACCGTTCGGCAGCGACTTGCCCTCTGCCCAGGCACTCAACGCGCGCATCCTGGCCCAGGGCGACGAGAGCCAGTTTTATCGCATCGACCATTTCCTGGGCAAGGAGACGATCCAAAGCCTCATGGCGGTGCGTTTCGCCAACGGGATGTTCGAGCCGACGTGGCGGCGCGAGTACATCGACCACGTACAAATCACGGCGGCGGAAACGGTCGGCGTCGAAACGCGCGGGTCGTTCTATGAACCGACGGGTGCCCTGCGCGACATGGTGCCCAACCACCTGTTCCAACTCCTTTGCATGGTCGGCATGGAACCGCCGAACTCTTTCGACGCCGAGGCCGTGCGCACGGAAAAAGCGAAGTTCGTCGAAGCGGTGCACCCCGTGGAGCTCACGGACGTCGTGCGCGGCCAGTACACGGCAGGGACGGAGTTTGGGCAACCGGTGAAAGGCTACCGAGAAGAGGCGAACGTGGATCCCCACAGCCGCACGGAGACCTACTTCGCCGCGCGGCTGCGGGTTGAGAACTGGCGTTGGGCGGGCGTACCTTTTTACCTGCGCACGGGCAAGCGGCTGGCGTCGCGCCGGACCGAGATCGCCATCCAATTCAAATCGGCCCCGTACCAGATCTTTCGCGACACGCCGGTGGACCAACTCGCGCCGAACATCGTCCGGCTCATGGTGGATCCGGACCACGGCATCACCACGCAGTTCAACGCCAAGGTGCCGGGTCCGGTGATGAAGCTGGGCAAGGTCGACACGGTTTTCAGGTACAAAGATTATTTCGAGGAAAAGCCGAACGTCGGCTACGAAACCCTCCTCTACGATTGCATGATCGGCGACGCCACGCTGTTTCAGCGCGCGGACAACATCGAGGCTTCCTGGGCGGTGGTGCAACCGGCCTTGGAAGCGTTTGCCAAAGGCGGCGAGCCGGAGTTTTACGCCGCAGGCAGCCAAGGACCAGATGCGGCCGACCAGTTGTTGGCGCGCGACGGGCGCAAGTGGCTGACGCTGTGAGCATGACAAATGGCAGATGGCAAATGACAAACCCGGGAGGGCCGGTGCTCCCCGCCCGCCACGCTTCGGCTGGCGCGGGGGAAAGCCTCACCTCCGCGCCCTGCCGCCTCGCGTAGGCGACGCGGGCGGGCGCCACCGCCGACTTTGGATTGAGGTTAGGCTGGTGGGTGCGGTGGCGCGGCCCGGCGGAGCCGTCCCAGGATGGGTCTGGTGGGCGACGAGGGTAGCGCAGCGCCCTTGC
>CAXUNV010000087.1:11337-12255 GCA_964252355.1 uncultured Chthoniobacterales bacterium
ATCCTGGGACGGCTCCGCCGGTTCGGGTGGTAGGCACGGCCCATGCCCGACCTTTACGTCCAACCCCGGCCCGCGCCCATCTCAGTGGGTAGCTTGGCAGGCAAAACGGCGTTCGTCACGGGCGCGTCCCGAGGCGTGGGCGCC
Source organism: uncultured Chthoniobacterales bacterium (assembly GCA_964252355.1). Taxonomy (GTDB): domain Bacteria; phylum Verrucomicrobiota; class Verrucomicrobiia; order Chthoniobacterales; family JAFAMB01; genus CAXUNV01. The sequence continues at coordinate 11,482 of CAXUNV010000087.1, forward strand.
GCGGTGGCCCTGCTCCTGGCTGATGCCGGGTGCGCCGTGGTGGTTCATTACCGGAGCAAGGTGGCGCGGGCGGAGCAAGTCGCGCAGGAAGTGCGTCGCCGGGGCGGACGGGCCTTGACGGTCGGCGCCGACTTGACCGACGCGGGCGCGGTCGGAGGGGCGCTTGACCGGGTGCGCGACGCGTTCGGCGCGCTAGACGCCCTGATCCTCAACGCGAGTGGCGGGATGGAGAAAAACGCTCCTTCGGGTTATTCGCTGCGGCTCAACCGGGATGCGCAACGCGACTTGGTGGAGCGGTCGATGCCCCGAATGGCCCCAGGCGGCCGCTATCTCTTCGTGACGAGTCACTGGGCACATTTCCACGGCGAGCTTCCGGTCCACCCGGCCTACGAGGTGGTCGCCGTCGGCAAGAAGGCGGGCGAGGTGGCCGTGCGTGAGATGGTTCCGGAGTTGACGGTGCGCGAACTGGGCTTGGTGGTCGTCAGCGGCGACATGATCGAAGGGACGATCACCCCGAAGCTCCTGGCTCGGATCGACCCGGACCTGAAGAACGAACGCCAAGTGAAACCTCGCCGCCTGCCCACCACGGAAGAGTTTGCGCAGGTGGTGGTGGACGCCGCGTTTGATCCCGCGCTGGCCAGCGGAACCACGGTGTTCGTCGGGGAAGGGCACTGACCCGGGAGGGGGCGCTCGGGCGCAGCGCGCAGGGCAAATGGCAAACCTGGGAGGGCGTGCGCTCCCGCGCCGCCGACGATTTGGAGGCTGCTTTCGGGG
>CAXUNV010000088.1:0-12174 GCA_964252355.1 uncultured Chthoniobacterales bacterium
CGGTCCGTCATCCCCTGACCTTTTCGGAATGGGTCAAAGGCACCCTGCGCCGCGACCCTGACTACATCATCGTGGGTGAGACCCGCGACGAAGACACTGCCGACCAAATCGTGCGCGCGGCCGAAACGGGCCACGTCACCTTCACCACGCTCCACACCAACACGGCGGCAGGTGCCATTACCCGGCTGAACGGCCTGGGCATCCCGCGGTTCATCATCGCCGAGGTGCTCAAATGCGTCTTCGCCCAACGTCTGGCCGGCGTGATCTGCCCCGAGTGCGCCGTCCCGGCCAAGGGAGCGCCGACCCGGGAACAACTCTTATCGCACTACAAAGTGCGCCCGAGCGACTTGCCCGAAGAGATTCGCTTCTTGGAGGCCGAAAAGCGGCCGGGTTGTCCCCGGTGCAAAGGCACCGGCATCGTCGGGCGAACGCTCATCTGCGAAGCGTTTTACGTGGATCACCGAGTCAAGGAACTGATCCTGACCGACGCGCCGTTGCACGAGATCGAAGAGACGTTGATGGAACAGGGCGGCCAGACGCTGGGGCAAGCGGCCTTGTTGAAGAGCGCCGCCGGGCAGGTGCCGTACACGGAGGCGTTAGGCATCGTCGGCTTGGACGCGTTGAGGCAGGGGTGAATGGTATCAATGGTATCAGTTGTACCAATCCGGATGGTCCGGCCGCTTGCTTAGTGATGACCTGCCCATCGCCGCCGTTTCACCAACGCATAATTCTCGATTGGTACAATCGCTGCAATTGTTACGATTGATTCAATTTCCCCGCCATGTCCTCGTTTAAGGTTTTAGCGCTCAACGACGCCGGCAAGATCGTCGGCCGGCGGGAAGAGGCCGACAGCCTGCATGACCTGGAGAACCGGTTCATCGCGGAACGTGTCCCGCTGTTGCGCGCCAAGAAGATCAGAGAGCCGGGTGACCCGAAACCGAACAAGGCGGATGCACCGCTGAAGCAGAAGATCCTTTTCTTCCGCCAATTGGCGAACTGCAACCAGATCGGGATGGATGTGCTCGAGAGCTACCGCCTGATCGAAGGAAGCTTGGTCGACACAAAATTGTTAGGAGTGTTCACCCGCAAAAACCCGATGCGCGAGATCGTTGCCGAAATCCGCAAAGGGATCGAGGAGGGAGAACCGCAAAGCGTGCTCATGGCGCGCTACCCACGGATCTTCGATGAGGTGACTTTGGCGCTGCTCCGCTCGGGCGAATCGTCCGGCAAAATCGCGGACACCTGCGAACAGATCGTCACGCTTTTGGAACGGAGCAGCGAGATCAAGCGCGAGGTGAAATCGGTGATGGTCTATCCGATGATCGTCACGGTGGTCATCGCCCTGATGATCACCTACCTGATGTACAAGGTGGTGCCGACGTTCACCGGACTGTACAGCTCCGTTGGCATGGCGTTGCCGCCGCAAACGCAGATCGTGGTGGCCGTTTCCAACTTCTTCACGACCAATACCCTCGTGGCTTTCGCGCTCGTTTTCGGGTTCATTTTTCTGGTGGTCCGATTGCCCAAGTTGATCGCGAGCACTTGGCGCCTGCACGGTTTGGTCCTGAAGATTCCGGTGTTCGGCATGATCCAGCGCATGGTGATCATGGCGACGTTTGCGCGGGCCTTCTGCCTGTTGGTCGAATCGGGGGTGCACATCAAAGACGTCTTGAGCCTGCTCAAGAACCTGTCCGACAACGTCTACTACCGGAGCATCATCGCGCGCGCGATCCTCAACGTGGAGGACGGCAACGACTTTTCGCCTTCTTTCATCCAGGACACCAAAGTCATGACCAAGACCTTCAGCCTGCAGGTGGAGTTCGGGGTGCGGACGTCGCGCATCGCCCAGATCCTGCGGCCGTTGGCGGAGACCATGGAAGCCGAGCTCGGCCGGTTCGTGAAAGACCTGAAGCAACCGGTCGAGTCGATGATGATCATGGTCGTCGGCTCGGTGGTCGGCTTTGTGCTGCTGGCCATTCTGTCACCGATCTTCAACATCGGCCAAGTGATCGAGAAGGGGATGTGATTGCGCAGGATTGCGCAGGATTGCGCAAGACCGCGCGTGATTGCGCAAGATTGACGAGGAAAGAAGGCCACTAGTTCTTTCACATAGAAAGAGTGTTATGGTATTGATCACCTGTGACCAGCGCAGAGCTACGCGACCGCACCAAAGCCTTTTCTGTGGAGGTACTCGATTTGATCGATGCCCTTCCACCAAAACCGTCTGCCAGGGTCATCGCGAACCAGCTCGGGCGCTCTGCAACGTCGACGGCCAGCAACTATCGCGCGGCCTGCCGATCGCGTTCTAAGGCTGAGTTCTACGCGAAGCTCTGCACGGTGGTTGAGGAAGCGGATGAGACGGTGCTTTGGCTGGAGTTGGTGGCCGAAAAAAGATTGGTCCCGTCGCCCGGGCTGAAACGTCTCCTCGTTGAAGCCAACGAACTCTGCGCCATCTTTGTGGCTAGCCGGAAAACGTTCAGGGATCCGTCCTAAAGAGCCCGAACCATGCTCTCCCCAAATCCTGGCAATCTTGCGCAATCTTGCGCAATCTTGGCAATCCTCTGCCTCGGCGCCGGGATTGGCTCGTTCCTGGGCATGGCGGCGTACCGGCTACCTCGCAAGCTCTCGTTCGTGCGGCCGGCGCGATCTTTCTGCCCGGGGTGCGATCGGACGATTCCGTGGTACCGCAACCTGCCGGTCGTCTCTTTCCTGCTCCAACGCGGCCGCTGCTTTTGTTCCCGGCGGGAACGGGTGTCGCCCCGCTACTTTTGGCTCGAGGTTTTCTGCACGGTCCTCTTCGGGCTCAGCGCGTACCTTGCCTGGGGCAATTGGGGTGTCTTCGCCGGGTTTGGCCTTTTTTCAGCCTACGGCCTCCTGACGGGCGCGATCGATTTAGAGCACCGGATCATCCCGACGTCGCTGAGTGTGCAAACCGCCGCGCTCGGCTTCGCGTTCGCGCTGGTGGGTTGGAACCCGCTCGCCCGGGACCCGAGCCTGCTGGGCCGGGCATGGTGGTCCTTGGGCGGCTTCTCCGTCGGCGCGGTCACGGTAGGCCTTTTGATGCTGGTCGGGAAAGTGTTTTGCCGGCCGCAACCGCAGGTTTTTGACCCGCCCATCGAGGTCGAGATCCACGGCCGCACCGTCCGGAGTCGGGAGCCGCGCGGCGAATGGGAGGAGGCGCCGCTCTCCGACTATCTGCTGAACCGTTGGGAACGGTTGGAATTCCACGCGACGGGCGGCGGCGTGGAGACCGTCACGTTCCAAAGGGCCACGCCGCAGTACCGGTTTACGGAAAAGAGCGTGCGTCAAATCGTGATGCCGCGGGACGCCATCGGCTACGGCGACCTGAAATGGCTGGCGGCGCTGGGCGCGTGGGTAGGGCCGTTGGGCGCTTTAGAAACGCTTGGGCTTTCCTCCATCCTGGCCTGCGGCGGCATCGTGGTAGTCTGGATCAGGAACCGGCGCAAGCCGACAGGCATGTCGTTTGGCCCGTGGCTGAGCGCGGCCGCGTACATCCTGCTCGCGCTAGGGGAGCGGGGGCGCTGAAAAGATCGCAAATTGCAAATAGCAAATCGCAAAACGGAGGGCTGGTGCTCGGGCGCTGCGCGCATCGCAAATCACAGATTGCACATCGCAAATTGGGGACAGACGGCGCCGGCGGAAGCCGTCCCGAGATGGTCTCGGCGACCGGCGGTGTGGGGTAGACGCCTCGTCTGCCAGGGGCCCGCGTTGGGTGCAAGCAACGGCGAACTCCAAAGCAGCCCGTCGATAGTCGGCGGTGGCGGAGCACCGGCCCTCCCAGGTTGGGCGGTCAGTCCCAAATCCTGCTGCAATCACGCGCGATCTTGCCGCAATCTTGGCAATCTTCAAGCCACCTTGGCCAGCGCGGCGATCAGGGCGTCTCGGCCGAACGGCTTTTCCAGAATGGGAAACGGGATCGGATCATTCCCTTTTTTGACCAGCTCGAGAAAACCGGTCACCAGGATGACGGGCGTCCCGGGCGAAAGTTTCCGGATCTTCCGAGCCAGTTCGACCCCGTTGTATTCCCCAGGCATGATCACGTCGGTAAGTACGGCGCGAAACCCGTGCGGTTGTTCCTGAAAAATCCGCCAAGCCTCCTCAACGTCGTTGACCTGGACCGTCTCGACGCCTTCTTTCGCGAGGATCAACCCGAGAAAACGGGTCATCATTGGATCGTCGTCCACCACCAGCACGGGCGCGGTGCGTCCACCGACCTCTTTGCGCATCCTTCCCACAACGGCGGGCAGGGACGGCGCTTGAGCCCCGAAACGGGGACGCGGGTCGGGAAAGGCCTTTAACGGTCCGGGTGAAACCGCCGTTCTCCTCAATTCCGCTGCGTTTTTGCGACGGTTCCTGCGGGATTGGCGGCCATTTGCTCCCATCTTTGTGGAACGTCCGAGCGGTCTAAACCGCGGGATCAGAAAGCCGATAGGCGCACGGTAGGACCGTCCTGCTTGCCGGGTTGTGTTGCGGGCTGCGCGCGCGGTCCGGCCTTCCGCTACGCATGAGCACCTTTCCACTTGTCCTCGGTCCGTCGACTCGACTGAATCCCAGGCGAATGGGTCGTTTGGGACAAAAGCACAATGAGCGACGAGGCCAAACGCCATTCACCGCCGTCTGCCTGGTGGTTTGGACGGCCTTGATCTCAGTGTTTTCCCCGGTGACAGGTCTGGCCAAAAAGGGTCCGAACACCCAAGCTTTTCCGATCGACTTCGACACCAACGTCCTCCTGAGTGCTTCCACCGATTACACTCTGAACAGCAACTACACCGTGGTCACCTCGCCCAAGACCATTTCGAGCAGCCTTGCGGCCCTGAGCGACCATACCGGACGCAACAACGGTCACTTCGCGGTTTTCGGTGGTGACGGCCAAGCGAGCGACAGCGTCCTTTACTTCAACCTGACCGGGTTGACCGCTTACGCCAATTACACCCTCACCTTCTACGCTGCGACGGTCTCGTCTGGGGCGAACACGGCGCAGTTACAAGGCTACAACGGGTCGACCTCCCTAGGTACGGTCACGCTCAACGCTTGGTCCGGTTCCGGCAACGCCACTTGGCAAGCGTGCACCTTCGGCTTCAACGCGGACGCTAGCGGCAACGCGACGTTGAGCGTGAACGACGTGACCACGACGGTCAACGGCGCAAACATCTTCGCCATTGACGACGTCAGCTACGCGCGCGGGCCGATCGTCACGCCCACCATCTCCTTCACGAACCCTAACGGGGTCACGACCGTGAAGGAAACCGACAGTGCCACCGTCTTTGCCCAGGTCTCGCGTCCGGCCAACGGGGATCTTAGCCAAGCGCTCAGGGTTTACTTGATCAACTCGACCCAGGGGGCGACCTACGGCACCGATTACACCTGCCCAGAGCTCACCGCCCTCAACGCGACCCAGTTTCCAGGGGTGTATTACGTGACCATCCCGGTTGGGAGTGCCTCCCAAGCGATCAGCTTCAAGCCGGTGGCGGACTGGGTGCCGGAACCAGATGAAACGGTCGGTTGGCGTTTGGTCAACCAAACCGACCCGATCTGGCCTTACTTGGGCACCGGCTACACCCCGACCGACACGGGGGAGATCGTCGTGACGCTGCAGGACGTCTCAGTGGCCGCGTCGCTGGCCGTGACCAACCCGACCGTGCTGGAGAGCCAAACCCAGAGTTCGCTTTTCCCAGTGCTGACCTTCTCCCGGGACATTGCCCCGGCGACCACGCGCATCTACTTTGAGTTGACCGGTTCCACCGGCACGCCCGGGACGGATTTCACGTGGTCGGGCGTGGGCCAAGACAACCCTACCGGGTTTTATTACGTCGACCTGACGGGAAGCAGCCTCAGCAAGGCGATCACCATCACGCCCGTTAACAACCCGGCCATCCAGGCTGACCGGGTGATCACGGCCAAGATCGTGGCCTACAACGATGCGCGGGCGACGACGTTGAGCCCCAAGTACAAGCAGGGGAGCGCGACGCAAGGCACCGTAACCATCCAAGACTCCTCCACGAGTGTGTCGTTGGCGGTGCTCAAAACCCAAATCAACCAAGACGGTAGCACCAACGACGTCGTGAGCGTCACCCGCAGCAGCGCCTCCGCCAGCGCACTCACCGTTTACCTGAAGCTCACGGGCACCGCCCAACCCGTGTACGACTACTACACGCCAAACCTAACCCAGGTCAGCTCTTCAAGCCCGACGTACTATTCGTTCACGATCCCCGCCGGTCAGACCTCGGCAAACCTTCAGTTGACCGGGGTGCAAAACGGCCAGGTCGAAGCCGACACGACGCTCAACTTCCAGTTACTTTCGGCCACCGACGCTGCTGCGGAAAGTCCGAAGCCAACCCTGACGTACCGGCCAAACACGAGCGCGGCCACCGTCGTGCTCCATAGCACCACGCAGACGTTCAGCACGGCCAACGCCTTTTATTACATCGATTTCGAGCCGGAACACGGCGGGATGAAAGACGCAACCTCCCAATACTACGTCGCGCCGATCGCCAACCCGGTCTACTACACGCTTTACCCGGAAGGTGACTACGAAATCGGGGCAAACCCGAACACGTACCACAACATGTTCTACAGCATGTACGACCACACGAAAACGACTTCGAGCGGTCACATGATGATCATCAACGGGGCGCCCGATCCAGGGACGGTCGTGCTGCAGTTCAGCGTCTCCGGGCTTTCGGCTTATCAGCCGCTCTATTTCAGTTACTACGGCACGAGCGTCAACCCCGGCTCCCCGGCATTGATGCAGATGCTCGTGAACGGCACCGACGTGGGCCAAGCGCACTTCCAAGCGGCGGGCGGGTGGACCCAATACACCTACGTCTCCCAGGCGGACGCCAACGGCAAGGCCGTCATCCAGTTCATCAACCTCAACACGGATCGGAGCGGGAACGACTTCGCCCTGGACGACATCTCGGTCGGGACCCAGACGCGCCAGTTGTCCAGCGTTCACCTGAGCAACGCGACCACCCCCAGCACGGTAAAGGAAACGGACGGGACCACCGCGATTTTCACGGTGACCCGGGATGCCGACGTCAATTCGGGCAGCACGCAACGGATCTATTTTTATCCTACGGCGAGCGGGGCAACCTACGGAACCGATTACACCTCCACCCGTCTGCAATACGACTCGGTCAACAATGTCTACTACATCGACATGCAGGCGAACGAGTTGCAGACAACCGTGAGCATCACCCCGGTCGCGGACTGGAAACCGGAGGGCGACGAGACGCTCGGGTTTCGCCTGTTGAACTTCAACGACGCGGCGTACGCGATCGTGAAGGCGAACTATTACCCGGCCGACACCAACGTGGCCCAGTTCACTTTCCAGGACGTCAACACGTACGCGTCCGTTTCGGCGATCAACCCAAACCTTTTCAAAAATCAGGGGACCGCCGTGCCGGAGTTCAAGTTCGATCGGACGATCACCACCCCGGCCACGCGGGTCTACTTCACGCTGGACCCCGCCACCAACGCCGTCTACGGCACGAACTTCACCTGGACGGGGGCGACCAAGGATACGGCGACCGGGCTTTGGTACGTCGATTTCGCCGCGGGCGACGGCTCCAAGTACGTGGTCGTGCAGCCGATCAACACGACTGCGATCGCGGGCGACATGAACATCACGGTGGACGTCGTCGACCAGACGACGAGCAGCACTTATGCGACGGTCGATTTCCGCTACCTGAAAGGGTCGCCGGCCACCGCCACAAGCCTGATCCACGACGGTTCGGCCACCGTCAACCTCGGCATGCTGGCCAGTTCAGTGCGCGAAGATGCCGGCACGACCAACGTGATGAAGTTCACCGGCACGGCCATCAAAGGAACTTCGCGGATCTACTTTGTCCTCGACACGGCGACGACGGCAAATTACCCCGGCGATTTCACCGGGCTCAATTACGACGCCGCGTCCGGGTTTTATTACGTCGACATCGACTGGACCCAGGGACAGACCGTCAACGTCCCGATCACCCCGGTGGACGATTGGGTTGCCGAACCGAACGAGACCATCGCCTTTCGCATGGTCACGACCCAGGAAGCCAGCGCGAAAGGAATCACCCTGAGCTACAAACTCGGCAGCACCACGTCCGGCAGTCTCACGCTGGTCGACTACACGCCCACGGTCGCCATGACCCTGACCAAAGGGACGTGGAACGAGACGGACAGTGCCGGCGAGGTCTTCCATTTCCAGCGAACGGTCCGCACCGGAAAGCCCACTCGCGTCTACTTTAAGCAGGATGGGGGAACCGGCAGCCCGGGCCTCGACTACAACCTTTCGGGCGCGACTTACGATTCTGCGTCGGGTTTCTGGTACGTCGATTTCGGGACCACGGACACCGACGAGAGCGTGACTTTGACCCCCGTGCTGGATTTGGTGATGGAAGGGGGTGAGACGTCAATCTTCCGCTTGGCGACACCTGCGGAAATTTCCTCGGCTTACGGGGTGTCGCAGGCCTACAACCTGGGATCCGCCGGCCCGTACACGGTGAAGGTGAACGATTCACCCTACGATCTCACCGTCGGCCAACTCGCCACGTCGGTGAACGAGGACGATCCTTCGACTTCGGTGGTCCGGTTTACCCGAAGCAACAATTCCACCCTTTACTCGTGGGCGCCGATGCGGGTCTATTTCACGGTGGGTGGGAGCGCCACAGTGGGCTCCGACCCGAACGCGGCGGGGGTGGATTACACGTTGGACGGCGCGACCTGGGATTCAGCCGTCAACATGTGGTACGTGAGCCTCCCCGCCTACACCTCGTCCGTCGACGTGAAGGTCAAGCCGGTGGACGACTGGGTGCTCGAGCCCAACGAGACGATCGCAGTCAAACTGGCGGGCGCGAGCGACATCGCGAACGTCCGGGCAATGGAGCCGGCGGTGGGTGCCGGCAATGGTTTGCCGATCTTTTCGAGCAGCAACAATTCGTACAATGTGACATTGGTCGACCGGACGCCGACGGTGAACATGACGATGACGTCGGCGGGCGCGGCGGGCGTAGCCGAAAGCCAGGGCAGCACCCAGGTGGCGACCTTGACCCGCGATCGATCCACCAAAGCACAGACGGTTTACGTGCAGGCCAGCGGCACGGCGACCCTTGGCAGCGACCCAAGCGCTGCCGGCGTGGATTACACGCTTAACGGCATCACGCCGACCAGCGCCGGGGTGTTCCCGGTCTACTTCGCCGCCGGACAGACCACCGCCACCGTGTCAATTACGCCCGTCGACGATTTTGTGCCGGAAGCGGATGAAGCGGCGCAGTGGACCGTTCTGGCATCACCGGGTCCTCCCGATTACCAAGTGGGAAGTGCCAAGCAAATCGCGTTCGTCATCAAGGACAGCACGCCGACCGTGACCATCACGTCTCTGCTAAGTCTGATCCGTGAGGACGCTGGCGTCACCAACGCGTTCCAAGTGACCCGAAGCCGGCCCGGGGTACCGCCCGGAGCCCCGCCCCTAACCCTACCCCTCCCATTAAGTGGCAAGGCCCCGTCCGGCACCGATTACGTGGTGACGGGCGCGAGCAGTGGGGGCATTCTAAACGTTCAGTTCGGCGCGAATGATCTGACGCAGACGATCACCCTGGTGCCGATCCAAGATACGGTGGCTGGGGAGGGGAACGAAACGGTTTTCGCGCAACTCTCCACCCCCTCGGGTACAGGAACGTACCGGGTCGGAAATCCTTCCGTGGCCAGCTTGAGCATTCAGGATACCACGCCGACCGTGACGATCACCGCGCTTCCCTCCAACGGGGTCATCTCGGAAGATGCCGGGACCGTGTCTGCGTTCAAGGTGAGCCGGACGGCAAGCCTGAACACGACGCTGCCGCAGCAGACGGTTAGCTTAAATCTCTCCACCGTTGTCGGCGACACGGGATTCACCTTCGCGCTGAACCCGTCCGCCTCAGGTTCACAGATCAAGCTCAACTTTGCCGCAAACCAAACCGACGCCATAGTCACCCTCACCCCGACCGTCGATTCGGTCGTCGAAAAGGATGAAACGGTCACCGTGTCGGTTGCGTCGGTGACCGTCGACACTCCTTACGCAGTCGGGCCGCCGTCGTCCGCCTCGGTCACACTCCGCGACGCCACGCCCGTGGTGAGCGTCGCCGCCAAAATCGCCTCCCTCAAAGAGGACGGTTCCCCTAACACCACGGCGTTCACCGTCAGCCGAACGGTTTCCACCACCACGCAAACCATCACCCTCCAGGCGCCCGGGCTGGGGAAATACTACACGATCGACTCGGCTGCCAATCCAAACGTGACTTCGGCGGGTTCAACCATCCAAGTCACCCTGAAACAGGGGGGTTCGAACTTGGATGTGAGCCTTTCCCCGATCGACTGGTCAACGACCTCAGACCAACTGATCACGTGGACGGTTTTAGCCTCACAAGCAACTCCTGGATATGTGATGGGCAGCGCGTCGGCTTCATTCACTTTTCAAGCCGACCTGCCGGTGGTCTCAATGTCGTCGGCGCCTGTGCCCGCGACGGGCGAGGGCATGGCTCCAAGTTCGTTTTCCATCCAGGTCACGACGACGGGCGGACGTAGTTTTACCAATTACAGCAGCAACCCGGTTCAGATACCGGTGACCTTGTACATGGACCAGTCGTCGACCGGTGAGACCGTCCAACGCGCCATCGCGCAGTTTGACAGTTCGGCGGCGGTTTTTCCAGCGCAGAACGCTTCGGGTTACGTCACGGTGGCTGCCGGCGATTTCACGACCGCGAAAGGCGTTCTCGCGGCGACGAAGTCAGTGACGATCAACCCGCGGCAGGATCTCATTTACGAAGGTACACAATTTCTGCACCTGACGCTCGGAAACAGCGCCGCGAACCCCCCGTACACCCTTGCTGTAAACACGGCGAAGATGGAGTTTGATGATGACGAGAAGCAACCCGGCAAACCCACACTCGCTGCCGTGATCGTTTCCGGCGCAAGCTCCGACCCATGGAGCATTGTGGACACGACGCAAACCTCGGGCGTGATCCTTCAGGGTGGGTTGGTTGCCTTGGGTTCGGCGGTCCCGACCGTCAAAAACGCCGCGCCTCCTTTAACCCTGAGAAAGGACTCCGACTTGCTCGTCGGGAATAAGCTCCCGCCACTTGTCCCGACGGTTCTCGACACCCGCATTGAGGAGATCGAATCGAGCTCCCGGTAGATTTGGGCTAGCGATCGAAAGGGTTTTGATTCTGGCACGACACAACGTGGCACGGCCTGGTGGCCCTAGCAGCCTCACCGCTAGGTTGGGCCTGCCAGGAAAGTCGGCGGTGACGGAGCACCGGCCCTCCCGGTTTGGTGATTTGCCATTTGGCCTTTGCGATTCGCGACGCGCGAAGCGCTAGGTAGGGCAAGGTGCCCAACGAGATGCTGCCGGGCCGCCGGGACGCGGCCCGTTTTTTGATGCTCCGCAGAGGCTGAAGCCCCTGTCTAGCTTCGGGCGTCCCTCCGGGATGAAGAACCAGAAATCGTCGTCGAACGCCAGAACCGTTCGACCAAGCGCCTGCCCAACTTCGGTCAGTCTTGCCCGCAAGATGCTCCGGCTTTTTCTCATCTCTAAGAAGGCGACCTCGTTTCCTCCGCCAGTCGGGTGATCGCCTCGACGACAACGAAGATTATGGTCTTTAGAAGACGGGGCGGTTGCCGATGAGGGTGGTATGTCAAGGCCTCGCGTTCGGTTTCCGAAGGGACGCCACCGTTCTCGGATCGGCTGGACGCTGTTGGAGGTAATCGTCAGCGTCTCCATCATGGCCACGTTAGCAACGGCCGCGATCATGACTTTCACCACGCAGATCGCCTCAGCCCAGAAAAATCAATGCAAGGCGAATATGCAGATCGTTGAATCGGCCAAGAACGCCTGGGTCGCCGATCACCCTGGACAAAGCATGGCCACGGATGGGTCCAGTTTGAAGCCCTACCTGCGGAACCAAACCCTGCCGACCTGTCCGAATAGCAGTGGCAAGTACACGTACGGCGACGCCACGACAGCCTGCACCTGCAGCATCCACGGTTCGGCCTATTAGACAGTCACCGGCCACCGGCTTTCCACGACCATGTCTAACCAAGCTTTCGGCTCCTCGCGCTTTTTCCGCCCGTCCCGAGTCGAATCTCTTGAAGAGGTGGCGGAGATCGCTGTGGAGACGTCGCCGCCAGCAG
>CAXUNV010000089.1:0-12129 GCA_964252355.1 uncultured Chthoniobacterales bacterium
GGATCACCTTGGGGCGACTTTGCGGCAGAAAGGTGGCGAGGGCGTCCCGCCGATCCGTTACCGGCGGGACGCCGGCGCTACTCTGGTTGTGCGCTTGGCGGCTGAGCCCCAACGCTCCTGTAGGACGTACCAGAGAAAAAGGGTGTTGTGAACCAAGTACCGGCGCCCGAGGCGCCGCGGCGGCCTCCCCAATCGGAACGCCCATTCCAACCCCAGCCGCTGCAGTCCCGGCGGCGCTTGGCGCACCTCCCCGGAGATGAGCGGGAACGCCGCACCCACCGCCAAGTAAACCGCCGGCGGCAGCCGAGGTTGCCACGCGGCCAGAAGGCGTTCTTGCTTGGGGCAACCCAATCCTACCCAGACAAAGTCGGGTCGTGCCGCCCAGATGCGCCCGACGAGGTCGGCGTGGATGGCGTCGTCCCAAGTACCGAACGGCGGCGAGTGGCTGCCAACGACTTGCAGCGCCGGAAACCGCTCTCCCAGCACCGTCAACAGCCGTTCCCGCACGGCGTCGGAACCACCCAGGAAATAGTGGCGAAATTCTTGACCTTGCGAGGCGGCAAGCAGGCGCAAGGTCAATTCCGGGCCGTAAACCCGGTCGGTCAAACCGGCCCGCGCGAACCGGTTGAGGCACCAGACGAGCGGCATGCCGTCCGGCACGATCAGGTCGAAACCGTCCAAGGCAGCGCGAAAGCTCGCGTCGCGCCGCGCCAAGGAGAGCACGTGCGTGTTGGCCGCCGCCACCAGGCGCGCACCGTCCCGGCGTCGGGCCCAGGACAACAGATAAGCGACCGCGCCCGCGTAGTCGGTCAGCGCCAATGGCACGCCCAGAAGCGGCACGCGCGCCGGCGGACCGGCTTCTGGGGTTGGCGTCACGGCATCGGCGTCGACGCGAGGGGCTGGCTGGGAAAGACCGTGGACGACGTCCCGCTCAAGGGGCGGCGTTGACCTCCGGGTGTTGGATGGCCGGGATCAACTCTTGCGCGAACGCTTCCAACTGGCGGAGCGTCCGTTCCGCGGCGGGGGATCCTGGGGCGGTGCCCCCGGGGATCATGCCGCTGACGATGACGTAAGCCCAACGGTGGTTCACGCCGTGCATGACCCGGTCCCAACTCGTGTAGAGGATCCGTCGCAAATGGTCGTCCGTTGTCCGGTTCTGGCCCACAAACCAGTAGAGGAAATAGCCGGTGATCGTCCGTCCGTCGTCCTCGCGGGACAACGTCAACACGCGCACGCGCTGCGGCGCGCGCCCAGCCAACGGCAAATCCACGGGCGTTTCCTGCAGGATGGTCCAGCCCTGGCCGAGCAAGCAGACCTGCGGCCGGTGGATGCTGCTCTTTTGTTGACCGCTCAACACGATCTCGCAGTTCACTTCCGTGGGCGAGCCGCCCACGTATCGTTTCTTCGCAAACTCGGTGTCTGGCGGCAGGATCCGCCGTTCCGCGTCGGTGACGTCCTCGTCAAACCCGAGGTAGTTCCTGAAACTGTCCGGCAGGTGCATGTCGACGCCTGCCACGCTCATGCCGTTGACCCCGCCACCCCACCGCACGGCCAAGACGGTCAAAGCGGCGAGGCAGACCAAAACGACGGAGCGCCAGACTGGGATCGCGATGGATCGCGACGGCTTTCCCACCGGTGTCCCTGACCCGGTGAGGGGTTCGCGAAGGCCGGCTTGGCTCACGACGCGGGCTCCGGTTCACGCGCCGCCGGACGGTCAAAACGCTTCAACAGACTTCCCAACGCCAACACGCCGCCGAGCGCGGCCAAGTAGACCACGAACCCGGCCCCGGTGTGAAACGGGCTGGGGTGCTCCTCCGTGCCCAAGGCAAAAGATCCTCCAAAATGGATGGTGCCGAAGGTGAGCATCAGGATGCGGCAAAAATTGCCGAACACGGCCAATGGGAAGGAGGCCAGGACGATGAGGACGGCTTGCCACGGTCGCCGGAACGCCATGATGCCGTAGAGGGCGGCAATGGTGGTGAGGGCGAAAAGCGAGTGCATGCCGCTGCAGGGGGCGGCGACGTCGACGCTGAAACGTTCACCCGTGACGATGCCAGCGGCAGGGTCCGGCGCCGACAGGATCGCCGTGCCGGCACGCACCGTCGCCGCGCCCAACGCGTTGAGCGCGTGCGCGCTCGCGTTGCTCATGAGCATGCGCAACGGGAAAGAGATGTACTGGTCGAGGAAAACGAAAGGCCAGGCGAAGGTGAGGAAGAGCAGGATCGGCAGCGTCGCCCGGAAATGCGCCGACCCCAGAAACCAAAGGACGCAGCCGCCGAGAAAGATCTGCAAGGCGAGGTAGCCGACGTACTGCAGGTCGGTGACGTAACCGAGCCAATACAAGCCGCTCGCGACGAGCAGCACCGGCAGCCCCCACCACGAGGGGCGGACCGGCATGGCCCGCAACGTCCGGCGTTTAAGGAAGAGCAACACTCCTGTCAAAGGAAAGACCAGGGCGCCGTGCGCCCATTCCCCAAACCCTCGCCACATCGACACCGTTTGGGCCAGGAGCGTGTCCGGCGTACGCCCGTACCCGACGCAGTAGGGAACGGCGGCAAACCAGACCACGAAGCAAAGCGCGCTGACCGCCAGCGGCAGAAAAGCTTCTAGACGGGACCTGGGGGCAGCCAGCGACATGCTCAAGTCAGGAGATACGTGCCTTAACTACGGCTGACAAGGCTCGAGCTTGAGGGACCAACCGCTGCGCGGAGGCCAAAGACCAAACGGGAGCGGCAGCCAGCAAGGCTGCGGTGGGGCGTTGTCCCCCAGGCGGCAGATGAGGGCAACTTTTCAAGGTGGACGGTCGCCGACTGGAGGGTGCCGGGCCGCAAACCACCCTGGCGGCACCGCAGGGTCACTCCGCACCGGCTCCCTCCAACCTGCGGAAGTTCGCCCGACCGCCGCTCCCCCTTGCAGGTTGGGGGTTATCGCCCCACCGCAGGCACAGAGGGCCGCCCTTCCCGTTTTGGCCTTTTGGCCTTGGTCATGCCGCGGACCGGCCACGCTCACCGCTGGTGCGGTTTCGCCGCTTCCGCTTCTTCGTCGCTAACGGCGCCTTCCGGCAGGCTCTCCGGCACATCGAGGCGAGCCACGCCGATCCGGTCGTCGGCCATGCCGTAGTAAACGTCAATACGGCCCGGCTGCCCCAGGTCGTCGCGTCGGTCGATGCCGGTGGGAAACACGACGTTGGCGATGGTTCCTGCGGTCTCCTCCGGCAACTCGGGCTTCAACACAGGCTCGGGCGACCGGTAGCGGATGAAGCGCGGATGCTTCTTGGAGAGCACCATCACCCCGGCCGAGTAGCACAGGTTGCGTCCGTCCGCGCCCGGTTTCGCCGTTTGGCTCACCCCATGGTAGAGCATCAGCCAGCCATGTTGCGTGAGAACGGGCGGGGCGCCCGCGCCAATTTTCAAGCACTCCCACGGGAAAACCGGCGCGGCCAAGCGGTGGTGCGAGTTGATGTGGTGATGCCGGTCCGGTGCGTGACCCGTGACGTCCAAGTCGCGGTAGGAAATCCAGATGCTCTCCCGGTGAAGATCCTCCACAGCGTAAGTCGACCGGCTCGCCTTTTCCTCCGGACGGGTGCCGGGAAAGAGCGGCCGGTGCAGGATCGCCAGAGACAACTTCCCCGATTCGTCGGGGATGGCGGTGGGGAACACGCAGGCATCCTTGTTGGGGATGCCGTCGAACTCGATGCCGTCGTACGGTTCGAAGATGGCCAATCCCAAACGCCGCCAGTGGAACAGGTCCTCGGAGATGGCCAACGCGATCCGCGGCCCCTTGGGCGAGAACGCCGTGTAGGTCATCACGTAATGCCCAAGCGGCTCGACGAAGGTGATGCGCGGATCCTCGCAACCGCCGCTGCCGTCGGGGCGCCGCTCGTAGTCCGCCTCTGGCTCCAGCGCGATGCCGAGCCGCTCGACCCCGGCAGGATCTCCGGCGTCGTTGAAAAGCACCCGGGCGACGCCGATGCGCGAATAGTTGCCCCGCGCGACGAGCCGAGGAAACAGGTAGAGCTTGCCGTCCGGTCCGCGCGCGGTGGCGGGATTCAACACGCCTTCCACCTCGAGCGGGTTGCCCCGTTCCGGTTCCATGAGCTGACCCAAGCGCCGCAATTGGAACCCGCTCATCCCTGCTTCCCTTCCATCGCGGTCGTGGGTTCGGCACCGTCCAAACAGGCCAGGATGGTTTCAATCACCCGCTTGGTTTCTTGCGGACCCTTTACCCCGATCGAGCGCGCACCCGCCTCTTTGGCCGGGTAATCGTTCCCGCCGGGAAACAGGGCGTCCCCGACGAAGATCATGTCGGCGATCGGCACGCCCAGGGTGTCTTGGAGTTTGTGAATCCCGTAGCCTTTGTCGATGCCGGGCTTGGTGACGTCGATGGACGTGGCCCCGCCCAAGCTCACGGAAAATCCGGAGAGAAGCCGGTCGAGGGGCTCCTTCAATTTTTTTCGCTTGGCGAAATCAGGGTCCCACTTCTTCTTTTCTTCCACCGGCGCTTGCTGCCCCAAAGCGGAATAGGTGATCTGGCTACCCCGGTCTTCGATCAGTTCGCCCCAGGTCCTTTCGGGTTTGATGCCCGCCTCCCCGATGACCTTGTTCAAGGCATCGATGATCTCCTTCTTTTCCTCCGCGGTGAAATCTTCCGAGTAGACCTGTTCCCAACCGTTTTCGTACCGGTAAAACTTCGTTCCGCAGGTCGGGAGGATGAAGAGGTTGCCGAAGTGTTGGTCCTCGCCCAAGTCGGTGAGGAGCTGCTTCTCGAACTGCGGCCAAGCGCCGCCGGAGATCACTGCCACCTTCACCACGGCCAAGAGGTTTTTGAACAGCCCGGCCATCTCGTCGTCCAGCGATGATTTGCTTTCTGCCAGCGTGCCGTCCAGGTCGAAAACGATCAGCTTCTTCATCGGCTCAGGCCCTATCGGGCAACGAGATTTCCAAAAGCGTGGTATCCCCGGACGTCTTGCAGGGACACGCGCCGACCGCCGCCGGCAAGAGCACCACGTCACCTTTGCCGAAGGGGTATTCCCCGCCAGCATGCTCCAACCGTCCATCGCCGGCCGTGCACACCACGATCCGCGGAAGACCCGCCGCGCCCACCGTCACAGGCGACTGACCGCGGATCCGCCACAAGCCGAACTGCTCGCACCAAAAGAGCCGTTCCCGTGCCGTCGGCCCCGCTCCTTCCCTCACCGGCGTCACCGGCTGCACGGCCACCCGTCCGAAATCCAGGCAAGCCAACGCCTGGTCGACCTGCAGCTCCCGAGGTTTACCGGTCTTGGCGTCGACGTGGTCCCAATCGTAAAGGCGGAACGTCACGTCGCTGTTTTGCTGGACTTCGAAGACCACCGTGTCGCCTAAGGCATGGACGGTGCCGGCAAACGTGAGGAGCCCATCGCCGACCTTTGGCCGAAAACTCGCCAAACGGTCCGCCACGGTCTTGTTCGCGACCGCCTTGCGCAGATCGTCGGCCGTCGTCCCCGGCTGGAGTCCGGCGTAGATCCGGCTTTTGGGGCCGGTCTCCAGCACGACCCAAGCTTCGGTTTTGCCGCTTTCGCCCGGGGGCAGGAAGTTGGTCTGCCCGTCGGAGGGGTGGACTTGGACCGAGAGCGTGTCGCGCGCGTCGAGGAACTTCAGCAGCAACGGGAAACGGGGGAAGCGTCCGGCCAGCGTGCCCAACACCTTCTCCGGCGACTCCTTTAAGAGCTGCCCAATGGTCTTACCCTGCAGCGGTCCATCCATGACCACGCTTTGGTGGTCGTCGCGGTCGCTCAACAACCAAGCCTCGCCGATGGGTCCATCGCCCGGCAACGGGGAGGTGAGCAGGTTGGCCAGACGTCGGCCGCCCCAAGGACGGTATTGGTAGATGGGGCGGAAGCGGAGGGGGTAGAAGGGGACAGGATCCATGGAGGGAAATCTAAGTAGCGACGGCGTCGGTGGTCCGCAGCGTAGTCACTACGCCAGGCACCACCCGTTCGGACGAGCCAAGCGCGGGCGAGACCTGCCCCGGCATCTCACCAACGCGGCAAACGCCGAAGGCGTCCGCCGTTCGCGAAGGACGCTTTGGCGTGAGGCACGTGCAAGGCAGGGCTTGTCACCGTCTGCTCACGGAGTCGCAGCCCTACCCGCGCACGGTGCGTGCCACCGGTTATGACAACCCCTTCATCTGACGGTAGCGACGGATCAGGTGGTTGGTGGAGCTGTCGTGATTGAGCTGCGGCGCGGTCTCGCTTTCCAGTTCCGGGATGATGCGTTGCGCGAGCACCTTGCCCAACTCCACCCCCCACTGGTCAAACGAGCCGATGCTCCAAACCACGCCTTGCGTGAAGACGCTGTGCTCGTAGAGGGCGACCAGCTTGCCCAACACTTCGGGCGTGAGCTTGTCGGCAAAGATCAGGTTGGAAGGCCGGTTGCCTTCAAACACCCGGTGCGGCACGAGGGAGTCCTTCGTCCCTTCGGCCTTGACCTCCTCGGCGGTTTTGCCGAAGGCCAACGCTTCGGCTTGGGCAAAGACGTTCGCGATCAAGATGTCGTGGTGCCGACCCAAGGGGGTGAGCGCTTGGGCGAAGGCGATGAAGTCGCAGGGGATCAGCCGCGTTCCCTGGTGGATCAGTTGGTAAAAGGAGTGCTGGCCATTCGTTCCCGGTTCGCCCCAGTAGATCGGACCCGTCTGGTAGTCGACGTGCGTGCCGTCCAACGTGACGTGCTTGCCGTTGCTCTCCATGGTCAACTGCTGCAGGTAAGCCGGAAACCGTTTCAGGTACTGCTCATACGGCAGCACGGCCACCGTTTGAGCGTCGAAGAATTCGGTGTACCAGACGCCCAACAGGCCCATGAGCGCCGGCAGGTTTTTTTCAAAAGGCGTGGTGCGGAAGTGCTCGTCCATCTCGTGGAAGCCGCTGAGCAGGGCGCGGAAACCGTCCGGCCCGATGGCCAGCATGGTCGACAAACCGATCGCCGAATCCATCGAGTAACGCCCGCCGACCCAGTCCCAGAACCCGAACATGTTCGCCGTGTCGATGCCGAACTCGGAAACCTTCTGCGCGTTGGTGGAAACCGCCACGAAATGCTTGGCCACGGCCTTCGGGTCGTTGCCCAGCCCGATCAGCGACCACTCGCGGGCGCTTTGCGCGTTGGTCATGGTCTCCAGGGTGGTGAAGGTCTTCGACGACACGATGAACAGCGTCTCGGCTGGGTCTAAATCGCGGGTCGCCTCCACGAAATCGATGCCGTCGACGTTCGACACGAAACGGAACGTCAGGTTGCGGTCGGTGTAATGCCGGAGCGCCTCGTAAGCCATCACGGGACCAAGGTCGGAGCCGCCGATGCCGATGTTGACGATGTTCTTGATGCGTTTGCCCGTGTGACCCTTCCACTCGCCGCTCCGGACACGGTTGGAGAACGCCGCCATCTTGTCGAGGACTTCGTGGACTTCGGGCACGACGTTCTTCCCGTCCACGACGATGCTTGCGCCCCGCGGGGCCCGTAGAGCGACGTGAAGAACGGCCCGGTTCTCCGTGACGTTGATCCGTTCGCCGCTGAACATCGCCTCGATCCGCCCGCTCAGGTCGGATTCGGTGGCGAGTTGGACCAGCAATTTCAAAGTCTCGTCGGTGACGCGGTTCTTCGAGTAATCCAGGAAAAGGCCAGCCCCCTCCGCGGTAAGGCGTTCGCCCCGTTTGGGGTCATCGGAGAACATTTTGCGCAGGTGCAGTGCCTGCACCTTTTTTGAATGGGCGGCGAGGGATTTCCACGCCGGTCTTTGGGTGAGCGGTTTGGTGCTGGTGGTCGTGCTCATGGCTTTCGGATGATCCAACTGGCGGGTTGGGCGGCTTGGTTTGGGGGAAACGTCGTCTTTGGAAAAGACAGCTCCTCCCATCAGCTAAGCGCGGTCTCGGAATACGCAAGGAACTTTGCGCTACCCTTTTCTGGAGAGGGGTGGCCAAGCCGTGACAAGTAACGCCGGCATCCCGCCGGTGCCGGCCTCGCCCCACCGCGGAATCTTCCCGGCGCTACCGTTGCGCCCGGGTTCGGGACGGGCGGGACACCCGCGTTCCTTTGGAGGCGGACCAGGGCCGAGTCACGCGTCGCGCCGCCCTGCCCAGATTGACGCCTGCGCCTTTCATCAGCGCGAAAAGACGTAGACGTTGTCGAAACAACCCGTGCCGCCCTCCGTGCAGACCCCGACGCCGCCGGTGGCGAACGTGGCGTCGGCGACGGGTGCGCCCAAGTCGACGAACTCCGTCGATTCCGATGAACGAACCCTGGCGGTGATGGTGGATCCGCTGCAATCGAGCTGCACCACGGCCAGGGTGTACCAGACGTAATCGGGTTGGGCGAATGGCCACGCGCCGCTGCTCAGGGTGGTGGCTTGGCCCGCTACCAGCCGGTCCAGCGACCAACAGCGTGCACCGCCACCGTCCTGGTAAAAGGAGAGCCGGTAACCGTTGTTCGCGTCGGTCGCCCGCACCATCACCGACAAGACGGTGCCCGGGCTGGAGGGATCGTGCCCGAGGCTGCACTCCACGCGGCCGTCGCCGACCGACATCCCTCGCAGGAAAGCTGCTGCATGGCCGGCCGTGGCCCCTTGTTGTAAGACGGACGACCAAACGGTGTCCGGTGCGTTCGCGACGGCGGTATCGGCCGGGTTGATCCGGTGTGCGACCGACCAGGAGCCGCCCGTGCATTGCCAGCGGTCACCGACGCTGCTCCCCGTCGCTTCAAAGGTGTCCCCTACCAAGCTCCGGTAAGAACTGGTGGCTGGGGAGCTTTTGGCCGAAGCCGCGGCATCCGTGTACAGGTTGAACCGGCCGCCGCCGGCCGAAGTGGCCGCGGGTAACGTCCCTGTGCCCAAGGTGCGCGCGACGCCTGCCCGGCTCTCGACGACAAGGCTCGAGAAATGCGGGTTGGGCAAACCCTGGTCCGCTGCCGCCCGGTCCACGTCCGGCACGACGACGGTCTCGCCCGTCGCCGACAGAAGGCCGTCTTTCACCTGAAACACCGGCCGGCCGTTGGCCGCCAGATCGTCGCCCGCATGGTAAAGATTCAGGGCTTGCACGCCCAACACCTCGGTCATCCCGCCGGCCTCCGTGGAGATCAGCGTGGCGGTGGTTTCGGACTTCATTCCCGCCACCCAAAGGTATCCTCCCGGGTTGCGGATCTGCGCGCCAGCGTTGAGCGGGGTCAGGTGGGAGGACTCCGGGTTCACGCCGCGGAGCCACGCCCGTTCGCCCGCCGCCAAGCACCAACCGGAACTGCAGGAACCGTCCACGTAGAGTTCGGACGCACCCGGCTGGGCCGAGTAACATTGGGCGACGTTGACGGCGTGCGCCTCGCGCAGCACGACAGGCTGGTTCGATTCATGCGAGAACGCGACGAAGCCGGGGACGAAGGCGTCGGTACCCACTGTCAGGTCGTCCAATTCCACGGGAGCGGTCGCGTTCTGCAGCCGGAACAACGGGCCCGGAAAGCTGGCGGCTCCGCCTGTCACCCGCGGCCGGAGCTGGCTGCCGAAGCCGGCGATGGATCGAACGGCGTCCCCATGCACCGTCACCGGACGCTCGCAGACATAACTTTTGGAGACATAGTCGCCGCGCACGTTCGAAGCTCCTGGGGTTAGGTAAACCGTCGTCTTGCCATGGGCCGCCGCGTAGTCGATGGCGGCCTGCAGCGCCGGCGAGGCGTCCGTCTGGCCGTCGGCCACGGCGCCGAAATCCGCGGCGTTGACCCAGTTTGCCGGATGGTTGTCGTGGAACTCCGGCGATTCTTTGATCGGCAGATCCAGCGAATGTGCCGCTGCCGGGAAAAGGCCGCAGGCCGGATAGGTCAGGTACTCGTCGACGCCGGCCCCTCCTACCGGCGTTCCCTCCCGCTGGATGAAGTTGCGGGCGCCAGGGGCCGCCGTGCGGCGGGCGAAAATCGCCGCGTCGTCAACGTCGATGCCGACACCGTCCGCCGCTAAGCCGGTGAAGAGGCTGTCGGTCACGACCAACGTGCCGCCCCGGTTGCGCTTCGGCGCGTTGGCGGCCGGGGTGTACCCCAGCTCTTGGTAGATGCCCGGCACCGTGTTCTCGCTGCGCAAATGTCGGACGCTCAGGTCGGCGAAGTCGGTCAACTCCAGGCCGAAGCACCGTTGCCCAAGCAAGGTCAGGTATTCGTAATCCTGGCAAACGGGCACACCCTGCGTCGGCACGACGCCGTACGCGAAGCCTTGGACCGTCAACTCCTGCACCACCCCCGCGCTGAAGTCGGCCATCACGCCGTAGAGCGCCCCGTTGCCGGCGTCCCGCACCGTGACGCGGCGCAGGCAAGAGGTGTTGGTGCCATGAAACCAGATGCCGCAGGCACCGGGGTTATCCGCACCGATCTCCAAAGTGAAATCGCGGAGGTTGTTAAGGTACGCATCCACGCCAGCCGCGGTCCCGTTGAGGTCGCCGGTCTGGATCAGGGCGGCCGGCGCCGCCGCGTTTTGGAACGCCGCAGCACCGGGCGCGAGGCGCAGGAGCACGTTGCCCTGCGATTCACCCTGGAACGCGAGGAAACAGCCCCAGCGCGGCGCCCCACCCGCGTCGGGAAAAATCCACGTGAGCGGCCCGCTTACTTGATACGTCCCATTGGGGAAATAAAGGGTGGTGCCGTTGCCCACCCCATCCGCGATCGCCGCTTGGATCGCCGCCGTGTCGTCCGTGCGGCCGTCGCCCCGCGCGCCGTAGTCGCGCACGTTGCGAAAATGCGGACCGAACACGCCTGCCGGGTAACACCTCTCCCCGGAATAGACCGCCGCGGTCGGCATCACCGCGAGGGAGGCGCCCGGCACTTGCCACGACAAGGCGCAAACGCTCGGACCATCTTGGTGGAAGTATTCCAGCCGGATCGAATAGAGTTCCCCAGCCGTGAGGGGGAGCGAGCCTGTCCGCGTCTGGACCGGCCCGGCTTGCCAACCGTCGATGACCAAGCGTTCGTCAACCCACAGGCGCACGCCGTTGTCGGCGTTCACGCCGAACCCGAACGTGCCGGACGCCGGCGCGCGGAACTTGCCAGTGAAACGGGCGCTGAAAAGGTTGGGGTCCGGGACCGGCGCCCAAACTTGGCCCGCGGCGGACGAGAAGTTAACGGCGGGCACAACGTCGATCTTGGGGTCGCCACTGATTGGGTTGCCGGTTAGGGCGAGGGCATCCGCCGGACTGGTAGCGGCGAAATAGAGGGCGGAAAAGCCGTCTGGCGCGACCGGCAGAGCCTCCGTCCGGCGCGGGTTGCACGCGACGCCGAGCAGGAGGGAGGCGAGGGCGACGACCACGCGCAGCGTGGCGCGTCGGGCGACGTAACGGCGGCAGAAAGGCTTCACCCACCTTTCTAACGACAATATTAACCATAATTTTAGTAATAACTGGAAGGAGGCGGCGCTTTCTAGCCGGCCGTGATCTTCCGGCCCAGCCGTCAGGCGGCCGCGCGCTTTTCCGTCGCCAGCCGCCACGCCCACGTTCCCAGCACCGCGCCCAGCAACCAGCGTTGGCCGCGTTGCCGGGCCGGGTGGCCCACCAACCAACGCGCCACCGTGCCGGCCCCCAACACGAGCAGGGCGTTCACCGTGAGGCTCACCACGATTTGCACCGCGCCGAGCCGGAGCATCTGCGGGCCCACGGGCCCAACCTCCGGGTGGGCGAATTGGGGGAGGACCGATAGGTAGAGCAGCGCGATTTTCGGGTTGAGGGCGTTCGTCAGAAAACCCATCGCAAACAGCTCCCAGCCGGAGAATCGCGTCGGCACCCTCTCGACCGCGAACGCACCCGCACGCCCCGCGAACGTTTGCCAGGCCAGGAAAACGAGGTAACCCACGCCCGCCCAGCGGATCGCCTCGTAAGCCACTGGGACGGTGCGCGCCATCGCCGTCAACCCGAGCACCGTGCAACCGAGGTAGAACGCCAACCCGGCGCCGGCATCAAACAACGAAGACTGAAACCTGGAAAGGGCCGTGATCTTTTCGGGTGTGACGGACCAGTCATGCTTTCTTTCGGCAGGATCACGACGGACTGGCGGCAGGCGTCAGGTTCGGCGTGGACGATGGCGCGGCTGAGGGGACCACCGCCGGCGTGGGCCTAGGCGAATGGGGTGCGGGCGGCGACGCGGG
>CAXUNV010000090.1:0-4546 GCA_964252355.1 uncultured Chthoniobacterales bacterium
GGTCGGCAGTCGCGAGGGGTTAGACGGGAACAAACGGCTGGCCGGGTTCGCGGCGCAGGAGGCCCCCTTGGCGATGCAAAACGGAAGGCAAAGCTCTGAACGGGTGGGCGTCCCGGTGCCCTGGCCAATGCAGGCGCGGGAGGCGGAAACAGCACGGTTTCGGTCCATTTGGCACGAGGTGCTCGACTTCGGCCGGCCGCGGTGGTTGCACGTCAACGGCGACGACGGCGCGGGTAAGACGGAATTCCTGCGCGATTGTTACCGTGTTTTGCGCGAAGCCGAGCCGTCCGACGTGCCGCCCTACTGGCAGCCGTCCATCGGCGAAGACCTGCAACCGTCGCAGGCGCCGGGCGGAGCGCTCCCTTGGCTCTGGGTCGCCCTGCCGTGCGTGTTTGGGCCTTTCCCCGCGCCGTCTGAACCCGGCGCGTGGCCGGCATCCAGCCTGCCTGCCCTGGCGGAAACGGTCCAAAGGCACGCGGGCGCACTGCTCGACGCGCGGCTGTCGACGGCCGACACCACGGCACGACGCGAGGGGTTGGCGGAGCAAATCTTCGGCGTTTTCACCGAAGCGCAGGCGCGTCGCGGCCCCTTGCCGGCCGTCGCCGGCGTGGTAAAGCCACCGGGATCACCCGGACTTGGTGCGTTCGATCGCCCCTCTTTGGCGGACCGCCTCCTGACGTTCTTCCGGGGAGCCCTGCAATCGGTCGACCTCGAGCGGGCGATCCCCGTGCTGCTGGTGTTGGACGATGCGGAGATGGCCGACGACGGCGCGCTTGGGTTGCTCTACGACCTGTTCGGGTGGGCCATGGGCGAAGGTTGGCCCTTGTTCGTGATCACCACGGCGAGCGCCCGACGCTTGGCGCCGTCCACGCGCGAGCTGCCGCACACCGGGGGCGACGACGACGAGGGCTGGGCGTCGATCCGGGAAGTGCAGAGGGCCCTGGCAGCCCGGTTCCCCGGCGCGGAGGACGAATGCTTCCGGGAGATGACGCTGGAGGGAACCGCGGTGACGCAAGCTTTGACCGATGCTGGTCTTACCCCCAAAAACCCGGCGTTTGCCCGCTTTTTGGAAGACGGCGACGGCAACCTCTGGCGCGTTCGGCTGAGCGCCGCGGGCCTGTTCGGGGATGACCCGCCGCCGTCAGGGACGGCAGGCGACGGCGGGGACGGTTGGGCGTCGCGATGCGTGGCGGGAATCCGGACCCGTCACCCGGAGGCGCACGCGCTTTTGAGAAGTGCCGCCGCGCGCGGGTACGTCTGGGCCGAAGCCGACGAGCGGCTAACGTTGCCCCGAAGCGTCCCGGCGGAGCCGTCGCCCGCTCGTCATGGGTTGGCGGACGCGTTGGCCCTGGGCTTGATCGTGCCCGCGGCGGCTGGCGTCTACCGATTTGCCTCGCTGGATCTCTGGACGGCGTTTTGTGACCCGGCGGCCAGCGCTGGGCCGGAACGTTTCCCAACCGCAGCTCCCGCCGGACCGCTGGAGAGTGCCCCGGCACTTCGGCGCGAGATCGGCTGGCGCCGACCGGGACTGACCATCGGCCCGGACGAGCGCCTCACCCCAAGCGCCTTGCGCGAACTCTGCGACCGCCGCAGCCGGCGTTACCTCGAAACGGCGCTGGACGGCTTCCCTGACGTCGCCGACGACCGCAGCGTTGGGGAAGCGGCCGCGGAGGAACAACTGCTTCTCGCGGAAGCGCAGGCCGGGGTGGGGCGCATGGCGGAGGCCGCCCGGACCGTAGCGACGCTCGTGGAACGGTGGACAGAACGGAACGAGGCGGCTGAGGACCTCGCCGGTCGGGTCCTGTTGGCCAGAAGCCACCTGCTGGCGGGTAAACTGGCGCTGGCGCAAGGCGACGCGGAAGAGGCGCTGGGCGTCGTCGTGCAAAGCGTGGAAATCTTCGCCCAGTTGGCCGCAGGGTGGCCAGACCGGCCGGAATACTTGGGCACCTTGCCGGAAGCGCACCTCGTCCTCGGTCAACTCCTGAGCGCGTTTGGTGAGGAAGAAGTTTCGCAAGGGTCGTTCGAGTTAGCCGGTCAGCTTCCTGAGTGGTGGGCGGAGCGGTTCGGGGAGAACCGTTGGTCCTCCATCGCCAAGGGCGGGGCGGCCCTGCAACAAAGCGTGGCTTGCGTCGCGCAGGGGCGCTTGGCGGAGGCGCGACAGGCGGCGAGCAAGGCTTGGGAGGCGTTCGAACTCGGGGCCGAACGGTTTGGCCAAGACCTCGAACTTCAGGTCGGTTGCGCCGAAGCGTTGGCGCAATTGCGCACGGTCGCCGCGCAGGAGGACGACGGGTCGGCGCCCGACGTCGCGCTGGGTCACGTGGAGGCGTGGCGCCGGATCCTGCTGACCTTCGGCCGGAGCCCGACGACCTTGGCGGGCTTGGCCGACGCGTTGGAGGCGCAGGGCGGGCTGGAGCTCGCCGAGATGAACCCGTTGACGGCCGAGCCGGCGTTACGCGAGGCTTCCGAGCTGCGCGAAGCCCTCCTGCACGAATTCGGCGAAACTCCGGACCGCTTGGTTGCGCACGCCCTCGGCCTGATCCGGGGGGGCGTTGGTGGATTTTGCCGTCGACGCGGACCTGGACCGCCTGCAAACGCTGCCAAGCTTGGCGGCGCGGGTGCGCGACGGCGGGGAGATCGAGGCGGGTTTGGGCGCCGAACTCTGGACCGGTTTGATCTCGCTCGGGGACGTCTTCACCGAGCAGGACCTGCCGGCCAGTGCGACCCAGATGTTTGCAGAAGCTTACGTCCTGGCAACCGAGTTGGCGGTTCGAGAGGTGTTCGGGGCTGAAAATATCGCGTCGACGTTGGTGCGTTTGGGGGTGACTTGCCGCGCCTGCGGGGACGACGAAGGTGCCGCATCCCACCTGGAAGAGGCCTACCGGCAGCTTGAAAGCAACTCCGCGCCGGACCACGACGACGGGACAGGTCGCACCTTCGTCGCGCGTACGCTGGGGTCGCTGCACGCCGCGGCGGACCGGAGGGACCAAGCGTTGGCGTGGTACCGCACGGCGTGGCAAGGAGGGAGCGAGGCTCTGGCGGCGGAGTTGTCCGCACTGGGATTGATCGAAGAGGTTTCCCGAGTGGCGTCGCGGTGGCGAGGGGATGGGCGCCTCGATGCCTTGCTTGAGGAGATGACGGTCTCCCTGGAAAGGGACGCCGAAGTCCACGCCTTGCTCGCGCAGGAGGACGAGTACCGGCCGGTTTACGAAGGCGCGCTCGCCCGGCTGCAAGGGTGCGCGGGATCCGAAGCGATCGCCCGGCGCACGGAAAAAGTGCGCCGCCGGATCTTGGAACCGGAACCGCTGAGGGCGGAGTAAGCCAAACGCGCGCGACCGCCCATGCCGACGAACGATCTTAACCCACTACAGGTCTCCACGAAAGCGGCGGACCTGGGTACGCCGACCCCCGCCAACCTCTCTTCCCAACCGTGGCCGGTTGCGGCGACACCGCCGCACCCGCCACCCGCCGTCACTACGGAGCAGACGGCCACCGTGACGCCCGGCAACGGCGGAGAGCGAACGAAAGAAGTGGGCGTGTCCGCCGAGTACCGGGTGGCGGGAACCGATCCCACGCACGCGTTCAAAATCGGCGCAGCTGGCACGGTGTCGCAGACGGAGCGGGCACCCCAAGGGGTTAGCGAGTCACCCGAGGTTTTGTCACGCGGGGCGTCGGCGACGGTCTCGGCAACGCAAGCCGGACCTGGACATGGGGAAAGTTGGAAAGAGAGCTTGAGTTGGAGGACCCAACAGGACGTCGTCAATAAAGACGCCGCCAACGAAACGGTCGAGCGCCTCAATTTCATCGTCTCGCACCTTTCCAAAACGGGCAAAGACAAGAGCACGGAGCTCGCCTTCAGGATCGGTTGGGCCCGGGACCAGGTGCCTGGTTCTGAGCCGACGAAAACGGTCGTGGGCGGGGTTTCGTTGGAGGAGAAAAACGGTGACACCACCCGGACCAGGGCACTGCAGGTACAGCACCCCGTTGGAGAGACGGAAGTCAGGTACATCGATTCCACGTCGCGTGGGGAGCATGCAGGGTCGTGGGAAGCCTACGTGAATGTCCTGACGGACGAGACCAAATTGGGAGTGGAGAAGACCTGGGGCAATCCTCCGTCGTTTGATGCGGCCAAGGTCGAGGCCATACCCCGGGGGTTGGACGCGGCGATTGAGAAATACCTGGGGCTACGGAATGGTCCTAGGGAGGTGCCCAAGGTCAACCCAGATTCCCTGGCGGGACAGGTCTTGACGCGACTGCAAGGAGGCGAAAGGCTGCCGACCGGTCATCAACGTTTGACGCAGTGATCGGTGTGGCGACCGCCGCCAGGGTTGGGCCGCCGGCTCAAACCACCCCGGGTCGCCCGCAAGGGCCCGCTGCGCCCGTCAAGCCGCCCGGCGTCCCCCGTGCTGCTCGCCTCAGAAGCCGATCTTATGCAGAAAGCTTTGACCTGCTTGGACCGCTTGGTTCTTCAGTTGGTTCAGCTGATCCATCGTCTGTTGAACGGGGTTGGGGTGGGTGGACTGGGTGGCAGCTGCCGGGTGGGTGAAGT
>CAXUNV010000090.1:4559-4825 GCA_964252355.1 uncultured Chthoniobacterales bacterium
CGGTTTTCCTCGCCTGGTTGAAGGTGTCCTGCACGTTTCGGACCGTCCCGTTGACCGTCCTCACCACGCGGTCTGGGATGGACGGCATCGGTGGCACGTATCGCTTCGGCCTTGCGGGTGAGGCGGGCGCACGCGTCACACCTCTCGGGTGAACCGGTGTACGCCCGATCGGTTTAGGTGGCGGGGTAGGGGTGCCGATACCCCAAAATTTCCGGAACATGCCCCAGGAAGTCTGCACGTCCTTTTCATAGGCCCCGACCGTGCGG
>CAXUNV010000090.1:4835-12126 GCA_964252355.1 uncultured Chthoniobacterales bacterium
GGCCCAACGCGCCCGTCGCAGCCTCCCAAGTATGGCGCGCGCTTTCGACCGGGTGCGACAACGCGCCCGAAACGTAGTGCCAAGAGTTCTTGGCGCTCTGGACGGGGTGCGCCGCCACGTCGGCAACGGAACCCACGACGGCGTCTTTGACCGCCCGATCCAGGTGGGCGTACCGACCGTACAACGCCTCATAGTCGCCAGGGTTGATCCCTTTCCTTTTCAGCGCCGTCTGGAACCACGCGCTCTCCCGCAGGCCGCTGGTCGGGTCCTCGAGCGCACGTCCCACCGGCCTCACGTAAGGCGCCACAAAGTTGGCAGCCCGGCCGAGGCGCCGACGGTTCCCTTCACCGATGACTTGTCCGCCGACGTCAACCACCCCGAAGGTGAGCGCGTCGGTGGCGATCGCAACGACGGTGCCGGGTCCGGGCAGGTTCTGCGCGGCCAAGCTGATTTGGCCGGTTTGGACGTGGATTTTGGCGACGGTCTGCCGGTAAGCCGCTTGGTCCCGGGCCTCCGTCGCCGATGCTGTTTTGCGCTGAAAGTCTCCGCGCACCCTTTCCGAGAGGCCGGGTCGCCGCAACGCCTGAGCCAACTTGACGAGTTCCGCCTCAGCGGTGCGACGGGCTTGGCCGGCCGACTTTTCGTCGTTCACCGACTGGAGCAGGCCGTAAACCCCGACCCCATTGCCGACCCACGGCACGTATTTGCCGCCCCAAGCGCCCAACGTGCGAGCCGCGCCGCTGTGACCGAGCGTTTCCAAGCCCTTTTCACCCAGGGTCACCGCCGCGTGCAGGAAGTGTTCCGTCCCGAGCAGGGCCGTGGCTTGTGCCGCTTCCTGCAACCCTTCCTGGCGAGTTTTGGGATCAAGAATCCGCGGCAGGATCTGCCACGCGCTAAACAGGGCGACGGCCGGCGTCAAGCTGCGCGCGACCACGCCCAGTCGGCCGCCGTGGACCGCCGTCGGGTGCGGTTCGTCGTTACCTGGACGAAACCTCTCTGGCGGGGAGGCGACGGCCGGGTGAGGCGAAAGGCCGCCTTCCGCTCGTCGCGTCGGTTGTGGGTCCGGGTCGGGGTGAGGACGCGGCGCCTCTCCTGACGGCTCCGGTGCGCGCGCCACTTTGGATTCTGGAGGCGGCCCGCCGTTTCGTTTCAACTTGGCCAAGGTTGTCGCCGCCAAGGTCCCGGGTGACCGGCTTTCCAAGACGTTTCGTGGCGGGTTGTCCCCGGTGCCGGACGGAGGGTTCGTCCCCCGCTTGCGTTGGGGATCCCACGCCAAGCTGCGGTACGGGAATTCGCCGATCGGCACGGTCGAGCGTTCCCGCTGCTCGGCGTAGGTTTGCGCCCGTTCGGAGCTCTCCCGCAAGCCGGCGATTTCACCCTCCAACTGAGCGACTTTTTCCCGTTGCCTGACGACTTGTGGACGGGTCGACGCGTCGCCGGCGGAAGGGGCTTGCAGCCGTTCCAGCCAACGCCGTTCAACTTCGAGTTCGGTTTCCTTGCTCCGCACGGCCAGCTCAACTCGGCGCACCTGCGACCAAGCGTTCTCCGTCGCCCGACGCGTGTCGAGCAAACCCTCCATCGCGCGGGTTTGCTCTCCTTCAGCCTGCGCGTGTAGGGAATGGAACCGAGCGAAAAAACCCTTCGCTTGCAGTTGGGCAAACTCTGCCTGCACCTTGAAGCTCGCATTTTCCGACAGCCTCGTCTGCAGGTTTTGGATCCGGCGTTCGCCTTCCGTCACTTGGTTGGCGAGCGCGTTTCGTTGCGCGTTCAAGACGGGGTCATCGGGGTTGGACTGCGCCCGCGTGAGCAGCTGCCGGTGCGTTTCCAGCACGCGGTCGAGGCGTCCCTCCTCCAAGCGCAGGTCATCTTGCAGACCGATCTCCACCTGTCGGTAGGCTTCTGCTTTCCGACCTGCCTGGACGTAGAGCGTCTCGGCCGTACGTCGACGAACGTCGAACGCGTCGGTGCGCACCGTCTCTTGCGCCCACCGGGTGTAGGCCTTCATCTCCGCCACGTTGGCATCGAGGAGGTTTGCACCCCAGCCGGGCTCCGACATCCGGGGCGAATCTGCCGCCATGGCGGTCCACTCCAATTGCCGTACGCGGTCAGCCTGCGCGTCGCGAAGCGCTTCGGCGCGGCGCAACTGGTTGAGGGCTTCATTCGACGCCGAAAGGTCCCCGGCACTCCGCTCCGGGTGGCGCAAGATGCGTCCCTGCAGCCCTTCGTACCTCGCGTCAGCCGCCTCGATTTCGCGCTGCCGCTCCGCCAACACCTCCCTGGCAGGTCCGATCCCCTCTTCTGCCTGCTGCCGCGACGTCCCCGGCAAGACCGCGTCCGGTTCGACGCCCCCGGAGCTTTCGAGCAGGTGGCGGGCCCGGAGGTAGTTGCGCAGGGTGCGCACGTATTCGATCGCGCCCTCGCGCGGTTCTAAGCCGGTGCCCACCGTGCGGAGTTGGCCATCCAAAACGCCGACCTTCCGCGCGAGCGCTTGCCGGCCCGCGGCGTCGGCTGGCACGGGCACGCCCAGGCGTGCCGCTTGGTAAACGGGCGCGACGGACTGGTCCGGCGGGGTTTTTAAGGTCAGGTTGACTTCCAGCGCGACGTTGCGCCGGATGATCGTTTCGCGTTCGACGATCTCCGCCGCGATGAGGTCCTCGCGGGCCCGGACCCTTTCGATCACTTCCGGCGGACATCCCGCCAGGGGGTCCAGGCCGGTGGCCCATTCCGGCAAACCCGCCTCGCGGCGGTCCCGGGTCAACCGCTCCCCTCGCCACCGCGCGTCTTGGCCCAACCGCCAGAGGCGTTCTTCTTCGGCCCGATCGACCACCGCCTGCGCGTCCTGCGCGCGCGGATCCTCCGGATCCAGCCCCGGCGGCAGCTGCACCCGGTCCGGCGGGTGAGGGCCATGCCGCAAAGGTTGGCCAGGACCGTCGGGTAAAATCCCGGCCTCCTTGGCCCGGAGCACTTGCAGCGGACCCGACCTCAGGTAGGCGTCGATTTCGTCGGCGTACCGGGCACGCAATGCGTCCAAGGCCGGACTGCGGCGCAACGCCGCGTTGGTATCCGCGAGGAAGCCGCCGGAACCTTGCTTGCGGAACGGGGCAGCGCCGGTGTGGCGAAACTCGCCGCCAATCGCGAGCGCGGTTTGACCCGCGTAGGCTTTCGGCACCCCGGCCGCAAGCTCTTCCCAAGTCGTGCCCGGCGGCGGGTGGATGGGGTCGGCCAGCGCCGCTTCCAAAAACGGCCGGGCGACATCGACCGGGTCGCGCAGCCTGTAGCTGAGTTTGGCGATCCGTAGGAACATTTCGGGTGCGACCTGCTCATGAAACGCCGCCTTTTGCGCATCAGACCAGGAGGCGTAAGCGGTCCGCAAGGGTCCGAGTTCCTCGGTCAACGGATCGGGCCGGTACGGCCTCGGGCCGCCGGGATTGGGTCGGGCAGCTCGCGTCGGTCGCACCTCCGTTCCGGGTGGCGGGGGAAAGCCAAGTTCGGTGAGCGCGGCCGTCCGGCTGGATGGGTCGTACCGTATCTGGCCGTGACGCTTCAGGAGTTCGTCGGTCATCAAACTGAACGCCGCCAGGACCTCGTGCTCGTTCAAATCGTAGGCCGCACCCCGCCAGCGCCCGCTTCGAAAGCTCTGGAAACGCGCCTCCGTCATCTCGGGCGTTTCGCCCATCTTCAACAGCGCGTTCATCTCCCGCCCGAAATGGTAGTCGAGCCAGTCGCGCGGCACCTCGAAATCTGGCTGCTGGAACGGCACCTGCCATTCGTTCAGGTGCGTCATTTCGTGCCGAATCGTCTTGGTGAGCGTGGCCAATTGCTCCTCCCGCGAACGGCCGTGGGGGTCGAACAGCCCCGTCGCCCCGGGCGCCAGGAGGGAGTTGAACTCCGCCCGCGGGTACCCGGGAAGGTCTGGCGTCGCGAAGACGTGCGCACCGGCGACCAACGGCGTGAACCGGGCGGCGGAAGCGGTTCGCACGTCCCAATGGAAACCGCGCGAACCCTCTGAGGTTGGCGAATCGACTCCCAGGGTCAAGCGGTTGACGTATGCGGGCGTGAGGAAGTTACGCGCGATCTGCAGGTGCGGCGGCGCCACCCGGCCTTGCGCAAAGGTGCCGGGATGCGCGGGGTCGACGGGCGTGCCAGTTTTTCTTGCGACCGTCTCGCGCACCAGATCCGCCCGGAAACCGGCGTGCAGCACGGCGGCTTCCATCCGGAGCACCCCGAGTTCGTCAATCCGGTGGTCTAGCCGTTGCGCCTCGACGCGGTGGCCGAGCTGCAGCGCCCGGAAACGGGCCTGTTCCTGCTGAGCCACCTTTCCCACGAGGTGTCTTTCCAGGGCGGCCGCTTGGCGCGCCCGTTCCGGGAGCGGTGCCGCGGGATCAACCGTGGGTGCCGGCCCAAGGTTCAGGCCTTCCGGGAGGTTCCGCGGCCGGCCAGGGTTTTGGGCGCGGCGTTCTTTCTGAATCTGTCGGAGTTCGTCGGGGCTAAAAGTGTCCTCGTGGCCCGCGTCCCCACCGGGAGGACCGTTGCCGCCGCCCACCCGGGATTCCGTGGCGTTGTCCGGAAAAGGGTAACTTTCCTCGGCCGGGGACGAAACCGGTGGTTGACTGACAACTTGTTCTGGTGGTGTTTGGCCCTCGGATGGGGCGGCTGCCGCGTTCTTCCACTGAGAGAGGTCGTCCTGCGCGCGCTCGTCCGCGACGGTCAAGCGGGTCACGGCTCGCTGGGCGGTTTTGACCTGTTCATAGGTCCTTTGCAGTTCCCTGACCAACTGGGTGTTTTTCGCTTTGGCCGTGAGGTATTCATGGCTGGCGCGGCTGAGTTCGAGGCGGCTCGCCTCCAGCACTTTTTGCTCTTCAGACCCGCCGGAGAGGGCCACGGCGTAGGCGGTGTCGTAAAGCGCTTTGGCCGTCTGGTACGAGCGCCGGGCTCGCTCCGACTCGGCCGCCGCTGCCCGGGCTTCCAGCTGCCCCTGCCGTTCGCCCGCGACGAGGTCTTGCAGGTGAGTCTGCGCAGCGCTGAGTTCCTGGGCGGTCAGGCGGGCCACCTGTTCCACGTGTGGCGCCGCGGGCGTTGCCGGGAGTTGCCGCGGGCCCGTCGACGTCCGGAAACGGACGTCCCACGGGACTACGCGTTTGGCTCGGTTTAAAGCCTGTCCCGTGCGGTTCACAGCCTCGGCGTTGACCTCCATCAATCGCTCCGCGTTTCCGATCCGCAACGTATCCTGCGCAACCTGCCGGTCCAATTCCGCCAAGCGGGTCTGTGCCCGCCCGAGCTCCTCCCGGCATTGCGCCAAGGTCCCTTGCAAACCGTCGCGTGCGGCCCTCGCCCGGTTGAACGCCTCCGCATCCGGATGGGCGGCGCGCTCCTGCTCCGCGCGGCTTCGCAACGCCTGCAAGTGCTGTTGTTGCAGCGCGAGTTGCACTGCTTGGCGGTCGCGCTCCGGCCCTGCCGGGGTGGTGAGAAGACGCTCGCTTGACTCGGTCACGCGCGTCTCGGCCAGGCGGATCGCGGCGCGCGTGCCAAGGCTGGCGGCCACCGCCTCTGCCCGCGCTTGCAGACGCTGAACTTCCCCGTCGGCGGCCTGCACCTGGGCCTCCACCCGCGACACGCCCCGGGACAGTTCATCGACGATCAAGGCCGACGCCCGGCGTTGGGCGAGGGTGCGTTGGCGCCGCGCGGTCAGCCCGGCCAAGACGTCGCGGCTCCGCGCGAGATCCTGCCGGGCTTCCGCATGGTGGCGAAGGGCCGTTTCCCAACTGGCGCGAGCCGCCGCTTGGTCCTCGCCGGTTCGCTGCTCCAGCCGTCGCCGCTGCTCGCCCAGGCCCTGGCGTTCGGCCCTCCGGTCGTCCCGGCGCTGCTGCTGCAAACCTTGCAGGTTTCTGACGTAGTTACTCTGCGCCAGCAACCGGTTTTGGTTGTCCTGGAGCGTGAGGAGGAGGTGGTTCCGGGTCTCGTAGGCGCGTTGGCGTTCCTGGGCGAAAGCAACGGGGTCACGTTCGAACCGCTCGACGGCCTCGGTCACCCGCCCGTTGGCTCTGGCGTAACGCCCTTGCAGGTCTCGGCCCCGGTATTCGAGCCAGCTCAACTTCGCCTTCCCGGCCTGGAGGGCGGCGGTATCCACCGCGGCCTTCGGCGCGCCGAGGAGGTTGCGTCCCAGCGCCTGGACCCGGGCGAAGGCGATTCGCCGCCGATCGGCTTGTAAATTCGTCGGGGGTCGTTCGATCACCGCCGCCCCTCCGGAAAGGGGCCCGTCCTCCGCTTGGCGCTGCCGGTTACGGGCCGCCGCCTGGGCTTCTTGCGCCCGCTGCGCCACACTTTTGGCCCCCGTGAGGTCGCGCTCCCGGATCGCGACCTCGGCGTGCAACACTTCAACGTCCCGACGCTGTGCCGCCACGATCGCCTCCTTACGTTCGACCTCGGCGCGGGCGTCCCGCACGCCGGCTTCGGCGTCCCGCAAGCGTTCGTCATAATCCGCCACCAAATGCGGCTGCATCCGTGCGCGAACGTTTTTGATCCCTTCCGAACGCCGCTGCTCGCCCCGCAGGGTGTCCTCGCGAAGGCGGAGGACCGCGCGATCGTTTTGCAGCTCGTGCTCGGACAAGCCACGGAGGCGCCCCGCCTCGTCGCGACGGGCCTTGGCGACCAGGAACGCGTTTTCCGCCTCCGCCGCTTTGGTCTGAGCCTCCGTAGCCCGGCGCTCCTTGTCGTCCACGTCCGCCAGCAAACGCGACCGATGACGCCCCTGTTCGGTCGAGTGGGTCGAGGTGCGACGGTCCTCCTCGGCCCGCTGTCGCCACCCGGCCGCGATCTCTTCCAACCATCCCGTGAATTCCTGGCGGTTACGGGCGGCCAAACCGTTGGGCGGCGGCGTCTGCGCGACCTCCTGACGGAAGGCGCCGAGCAATTCATCCGCTCGCCGCGCCAAGGCCGGCAGGTCCGTCGGGTCAGCGTTTGGGGTGGGTCGGGAAGCCTCCGCGAGCAGCTCCTTTCGCCAATCCGGGTCCGCGCCCACGCCTCCTGCGGGTAGCGCGTCGACGGCCCCCACCAGCCCTTTGACGGCCGTCTGCCGTTGCCGGAACCCCTCGGGCGTGTGGCCCGCGGGGCTGCCGGCCAACCCGGTTTGCGCAACGGCCTGCCTGGCGTCGGTCAGCGCGGCGGTGACCCGCGCGGTCGGGCTGACCGTGCCCGGGCTCACCTGGACCGAAGGCGGTGGTCCGCCGGCCGTTTGGACTTCCGCAACACCGTTGAAGCCATCGACCGCCTGCCAATATCCCCGGTCCAAGGC
>CAXUNV010000091.1:0-241 GCA_964252355.1 uncultured Chthoniobacterales bacterium
AACTGCTGTCTCCCGGTGTTACCTTCACGCCATTTCGGCCGGTTCGCTCCGCTAAAAACGTTTCAATCCTTTTGACGGATGCTAACCTTTGTGACAGAGAGGTGTCCGGCGGCCTGGGCCAA
Source organism: uncultured Chthoniobacterales bacterium (assembly GCA_964252355.1). Lineage (GTDB taxonomy): Bacteria > Verrucomicrobiota > Verrucomicrobiia > Chthoniobacterales > JAFAMB01 > CAXUNV01. The sequence continues at coordinate 123 of CAXUNV010000091.1, forward strand.
ACCGGCCGCTTCCCTCATTACCCCCAAACATGAAGACGCTTAGTTCTCGATTTTTCCTCGCTGCCGTGCTCGTGGGTGCCTTGGCCTCCGGTGCGCAGGCACAATCCAAAAGCGACAAG
>CAXUNV010000091.1:251-6341 GCA_964252355.1 uncultured Chthoniobacterales bacterium
CCAACAACGCCTCCGATTTCTGGACGATCGCGCGTGCGGGCGTCGAGCAGGCCGAAAAGGACGTGCCCAAGGTCAAGGTCGAATTCCGGATCCCGGCCGACGGGACCGCGGCGGAGCAGACCCGCATTTTCGATGATCTCTTGGTCAAAGGCACCGATGGCATCGCCCTCAGCCCGGTCGACCCGGCCAACCAGACGGCCATGATCGACCGCGGCGCGGCCAAATCGCTGATCGTGACCCAAGACAGCGACGCGCCGGCGAGCAAACGCGCGTTCTACGTCGGCACCGACAACGTCGCGGCTGGCCGGCAGGCGGGCGAGCTCGTCAAGAAGGCGCTGCCCAACGGCGGCAAGATCATGCTGTTCGTCGGCAAACGCGACGCGCAGAACGCCAAGGAGCGCATCCAAGGTCTGGAAGAAACTTTGAAGGGTTCCAACGTTCAAGTGCTCGACGTCCGCACCGACGACACCGACCGGGTGCGCGCGAAGCAGAACGTTTCGGACACGATCGTGAAAACGCCGGACATCGCCGGGTTGGTCGGCCTTTGGAGCTACAACGGTCCTGCCATCGTGAATGCGGTCAAGGACGCCGGCAAAACGGGCAAGATCAAGATCGTGACGTTTGACGAAGAAAACGATGTCCTGCAAGGGATCAAAGACGGCGCGGTTGATGCGACCGTGGTGCAAAACCCGTACGAGTTTGGGCGCCAAGCGGTGACGCTCATGGCCAAAAAGTTGCGCGGTGAAGACTTCCAAGCGCCGGAGGGCAACAAGTTCATCGTGCCGACGCGCGCCATCGAGAAGGGCAACGTCGACGACTTCTGGGCCAACCTGAAGAAGCTTCGCGGCCACTAGTCCCCCGTGCCCAACGCCGTGACCGAGCCCATCCTGGAGCTTCGCGGAATCTGCAAACGGTTTCCGGGCGTCATCGCCTTGGATCGCGTTGACCTCGCCGCCTACCCCGGCGAGGTCCTCGCTTTGATCGGCGAGAATGGTGCCGGGAAGTCGACCTTGATGAAGATCTTGGGCGGCGTCTACCAGGCGGACGAGGGTGCCGTTCGCCTCAACGGACAGGAAGTGACCATCCGCAACGTGGCGGATGCGCAGAGATTCGGCGTCAGCCTCATCCACCAGGAACTCAACAACCTCGACAACCTCGATGTGGCCGGGAACATCTACCTCGGCCGCGAGCCGCTGCGTGGCGGCCCGTTGAAGTTGGTGGACCGGACGCAGATGGCCCGACGGTCGGAAGCCTTCCTGCAGAAGGTCGGGTTGCGCATTTCCCCGCGCACACCCCTGAGTGCGTTGTCCATCGCCCAGCAGCAGTTGGTGGAGATCGCGAAGGCGCTCTCGACCAACGCGCGGCTGCTCGTCATGGACGAGCCGACCTCGTGCCTGACGTTGACGGAGACCAATCGCCTCCTCGAACTCATCGCCGAACTCAAGGCGAGCGGCGTCAGCATCATCTACATCTCCCACCGCCTGATGGAAGTGCACGCCTGCGCCGACCGGGTCGTCGGCCTGCGCGACGGCAAGAATTCCGGCGGTCTGGCCAAAGGCGAGATCACGCACGACAACATGGTGCGGTTGATGATCGGCCGTAACCTCAACATGAAGCGGACGGAAACGCGCATGGGTGACGAGCGCAACCAGATCCGTTTCCGCAACTTGGTTTCGCCGTTTTTCCCGACTCACCAGATCAACCTCGACCTGCGCCAGGGCGAGATCCTCGGTTTGGCCGGTCTCGTCGGGGCGGGCCGTTCCGAACTCGCCATGACGGTGTTCGGGATCGTGAAACCGTTGGCGGGGGAGGTCGCGATGGGCGGCAAGACCGTGGTGATCCGTTCGCCGCGCGACGCCATCCGCCACGGCATCTACCTGATCCCGGAGGATCGGCGGAAGACCGGGCTCATCACCGACATGGCCGTCCGTGAGAACGTGACCATGCCCGGGATCTGGCGGTACGCCAAGCTGGCGTTAATCTCGCGGATGGCGGAGATGAAGGTGGCGGAAGAGCAGCGGAAAAACCTTTCCATCAAGACTGCCTCGGTCGAAACGCTTGCAAAAAATCTTAGTGGCGGAAACCAGCAGAAGGTGGTCTTGGCGAAGTGGCTGTCGTTGAACCCCAAACTGATCATTTTTGACGAACCGACGCGCGGGGTTGACGTTGGCAGCAAAGCCGAGATCTACCGCCTGATGCGCGGTCTGGCCGACGCGGGCGTGTTCATCCTGATGATCAGCAGCGACATGGAGGAGGTGCTCGGGGTAAGTGACCGCGTGGCCGTGATGCGCGAGGGCATGCTCACCGGCGTGCTCGAGGGTGCGCAATTGAGCGAGGAAGCGGTCATGCGGCTGGCGGTTGCCCCGGTCCAGAAGACGGCGGCGGCTGCCTTGCCGGCCTGAGAGGCGGCCCCATCCGTGGGAGGAGAGCTTTAGAGAGAGAATTCGATGCGCCAGAAAAAAGAGTTAGGGATGTTGTTGATCCTCCTGGGGTTGTTCTTCGGCTACGCGTTGCTTGAAGGCGTCCAGCGAGGGTTTGGTGCCGCGTTCGCAAACCCCGTCTTCCTAGGTCAAGGCAACTTGCTGAACCTGACGCGGTCCATCGGCATCTTCGGCATCTTCAGTGTGGCGATGGGCGTGGTGATCATCACCGGCGGCATCGACCTTTCCATCGGTTCGATGTTCGCGCTGTTGGGCGTCATCCTGGCCGACCTGCTCGGGCCCATGAACATGGCGTGGCCGCTGGCGGTTCTGATCATCATCGGCTTGGCCATGCTTTTGGGCTTGATCCACGGTCTGCTCGTCACCCGAGCCCGGCTGCAGCCGTTCGTGGTTACCCTGTGCGGCCTGCTGGCCTACCGGGGGCTGGCCCGGTTCATTGCGCACGACGAAACCAAAGGGTTCGGCGGCGACACCTCTTACGAGCTGCTGCGCACCTTGGCGACTGGGAGCATCTTCAACGTGCCCGCACCGTTCATCGTCTTCTTGGTAATCTGCGTGATCATGGCCGTGGTTCTGCACGCGTCCGTCTACGGCCGGTACCTTTTCGCTATCGGCCGCAACGAAGAGGCCGCGCTCTACTCTGGCATCAACACCCGATTGGTCGTCACCAGCGCGTACGTGCTTTGCTCCGGTTTGGCCGGGGTGGCAGCCATCCTGCTCGGCTTTTACACCAACTCCATTTCGCCGGCGAGCCACGGCAACTTCTTCGAACTTTACGCCGTCGCCGCCGCCGTGCTGGGCGGATGCAGTCTGCGGGGAGGCGAGGGGAGCGTGCTTGGCATCTTCATCGGCACCGCCCTGATCCAACTCTTGCGCAACATCGTCAACCTGCAGGGCATCGACAGTTCGCTCGAGTTCGTGGTGATGGGCGGCGTTATCATGATCGCCGTCAGCTTCGACAGCATCCTCGGCGCACGACGCCGCGCCCGCGAATCCCGGCTGGACGTCAAGGCGCCTGAGCCCGTCCGTCCCGCCGCCACGCCCGCCGCTTGAGCGGCGCAGATGACGGGAGCTAACCCTTCCGCTGGCGGCACTTGCCGCGTTGGCGAACCTCCCGATCCGGCTTGCACCCCGGGAACGAACGGGGTAAGAGCGGAGGGAGATCCGTCCCCGCGGCGCGGTGGCCGGTTGCGTACCCTCATCTATGAAATTCAGCGTCAGTAAGGAAAAGCTCCTCGAAGGCTTGGCTACCGTTCAAAACGTCGTGAGCACCCGCACGACGCTACCGATTCTCTCGAACGTGTTGCTGCAAGCCGGTGATGGGGACATCCGACTGACCACCACGGATTTGGACGTCGGGGTGCGCGGGTCGCTGGAGGCACAGGTCGAGAAGGGTGGAGCGACGACGTTGCCGGCTCGCCGGCTGTTTTCCATCGTGCGCGAACTGCCGTCTTCGGAGATCCTCGTCGACGTTGACGCCAAGAATTTCGCGTCCATCCGCAGCGGCAGCAGCCTCTTCAAGATCCTCGGACTGCCCGAAGAAGAGTTCCCGCCTTTGGCCAAATTTGAAAACGCGCGGACCTTTACCATCGCGCAGAAAGACCTGAAGGATGGCTTGAAGAAAACGTCGTACGCCATCTCCACGGACGAGACCCGTTACGTGCTCAACGGGATCCTGTTTTCTTTCCGCGACAACAAGTTGACGTTGGTCGCGACGGACGGGCGCCGGCTCGCCTTGGTCGATCTGGAACTGGAGATCCCCAAGGGTCAAGAGACCGACATCATCGTGCCGACGAAAGCGGTCGGCGAACTGCAACGTTTGGTGCGGGACGAAGGTGACGTGAAGGTCAGCGTCGGCGAAAACCAGATCGCCTTCGAACTCAACCGCACGTTGTTGGTTTCCAAACTCATCGAGGGCAACTACCCGAACTACCGGCAAGTGATCCCGGCCGAGGCCAAGGAGCGCGTTACCTTGGAACGCGAAACTTTTTTGACCGCGGTGCGTCGGGTGTCGCTGCTGGCGAGCGAGAAGTCGAACTCGGTGAAGCTCATTTTTAGCAAGGGCAACATCGACATCGTCGCGACCACGCCGGACGTCGGCGAAGCCAAAGAATCGTTGCCGGTGATGTATAAAGGGCGCGACTTTTCCATCGCGTTCAACCCGGAGTTTCTGATGGCGCCGTTGCGCAACCTTGGCAACGACGAGGTCTTCCTTGACCTGATCGACGAGATGAGTCCAGGGGTGGTCAAAATCCAGGGTGCGTTCCTCTACGTCCTCATGCCGATGCGCCTCAGTTGACGGGTTCCGCGTTCCGCGTGCCTGCTCGTTCGGAAAGCGAGCACGCTTCGTGGCAACGCTCAGCCCGGAACAGCGGCAGAAGGTCCTCTACCCGTTCAGCGACGAGGCTCAGCGGGCGCGGTGGTCCAATCTCCCGACTGGGTTCTCGCCTCGCGGCGGCATCAGCCTCAGGCAGATGAGTGCTCCGCAACGCCGGCGGCCCCCCCCCCGCCGCCCCCCCCCCCCCGCCCCCCCCCCAACCCGGAACGCGGAACCCGGTTTGACTTCGCGGACGAGGCTCGTTATATACTCGCCCACGTCGCTCACGTGGCGGAACTGGCAGACGCGTACGGCTCAGGACCGTATGGGGCAACCCGTGGAGGTTCGAGTCCTCTCGTGAGCACTTCTGCCGCATGAACGCGGGATATTCGGCCGAGGATGCCGGTTCCATCCGGCGCATGTTCGCGCGGATCGCCCCGCGTTACGATCTGGCCAACACGGCCCTGAGCGGCGGCCTTGATCATCTCTGGCGGCGGCACGTGGCCTTGCGGGTGGCAGCGCTCGCCCCGGATCGGGTGCTCGACTTGGCCAGCGGCAGCGGGGCGTTGGCGGCCGCGATGCGCCGGGTCGCGCCGCGCGCCGAGATCGTCGGAGCGGACTTTTGCGCGCCGCTGCTGCTGCGCTCGCGCCGGCGTGGCTTCGATCGCTTGGTCGTGGCCGACGCGTTGGCGCTACCGTTCGCCGACGGAACCTTTGACGTGGTCACGGTGGGGTTCGGCCTGCGCAACATGGCATCTTACGAGGGGGCGTTGCGCGAGATGCACCGGGTGCTGCGGCCGGGCGGGCGCGCGTTTATCTTGGATTTTTCGTTGCCGGAAGGCGTTCTGACGAAGCCTTACCGGTGGTACCTGCACCACGTCTTGCCTACCGTGGCGGGCGCGTTGACCGGGGTGAGGCAGGCCTACGACTACCTTGGCGAAAGCATCGAGCGGTTCCCGCGCGGTGAGGGCATGGCCGACCTGCTGCGCCGGACTGGGTTCTACCCGGCCAGACCTCGGCCGCTCTCCGGCGGCGTGGTGTCGGTCTACGTCGGCCGGCGGGATTGAACAGAAGGTGACGAAGGGCAGAGAAAGGTGGGGTGGGATCCCGCGGTCGAGCTGGTGGGGCGAAGACCCGGGCGGCAAGAATGTGCGACCACCTCCAATGACGTCCGCCGGCCGGTCTGAGCCGGGCGCGAGCAATGCCGCAGGCTGGACTGTTTACCGTAATCCGGGTGGTTTCGCCCCGAAGTTCGGCCTACCCCGTCGAGTTGCCACGGCTCAAACCGCCCGGCGCTCGTCGCCTCCGGAGAGCGGTACCATCCAGCCGGCC
>CAXUNV010000091.1:6351-8395 GCA_964252355.1 uncultured Chthoniobacterales bacterium
CCGGGGGCTCGGCCCCTCGGTTGTGGTTAACCACCCCGCGGGCGGGTTTTCCCCCCCACGGGGGCAACCGCCAGGTCCGGCCATAGCTCCGGAACGTCAAACCGTGGGCGCCAAGCATTGTACCTTTCACGCCCCCTGCTCACCTCAGCCCCTCCAACAACCGGTTGACGTCGCCTCCTGCCAGCAGGCACGCCGTTTCCAGCCCAGAGAGGCGCGCCCAACGGTTGCCGGCGTCGTCCGCCGGGCCGACTTCCAGCCGCCACACCCCGGAGTTCTCACCGTCCGGCTTGTCCGTCCGCACCGTGATCGTGAAGGCGAGTCCGCCAATGCTTTGGGCGTTGTCCGAGCGGTCCGCCCAGCGGACCGCCCGCAAGCCGAGGAGCGTGTTGAGGAACGTTTGGGTCGCGATGTCTGCCGTCGGGCTCCCCTCCCTGCCTTGCCACCGCCAGCGCCCGCCCGGGTCGCGCGACAGGGTCGTAGGCGCCGTGCCTGGTCTTTCCACGAGGACCGAGGCCAACTCGGTGCGGTTGAGGCCGAAAAGGTCCAAGGACCGGAAGGCGGCGCAGGTCAACGGCCACGTGCGCAGTTCATCGTCACGGATCGAGAAGACCTCAGGCTCGTCCTCCAGCCGCCCGTAGGTGACCTCGCCATCGTCATTTCCCAAAAGCACGGTGCAGACCGGGCTCTCACCCGCCAGCGACTCCGCCGTGTTTTCCGAGGCGTAAGCGCCGAAGCGGATGGTGCGGGAAGGCCGGTCCAAACCGTAACGCCCCAGGTCGGTCGTCACGGCCGCGGCCCGGTTGGCGACCGGCCGTTTCAGCACCGCCTGGAAGAGGCGCCCGACGGCGTCGGCATTGGCCGGCACGCCCTGGGGAAGCAGGACCCAAGCCTCGTCATGCCGTCCCAAAGCGCACGTTCCCTCGGGCCCGGTCAGCGTGATGCGATCGACGGTGTCGGGGTTGAAGCGGGCCACCCGACGGTCGCGCAGCTCGTCAGGGTGGACCTCCCAGCCCGCCGCGACGGCCGCCGGAACGGCGAACAGGCCGGGCCGGCCGGAAACGGCGACCAACCGCTGGCCCGGTCCCCGCGTGCCGTCAAGGGTGAGATCCACCCGTGCCTCTTCCGCGAAGAGCGTCAACACCGGCGCGTCGCCGCCCAGTTCGGGCGTCCACCCTGGCGTGCCCTCCACGAAGGCGCTGGCTTCCGCTCCGATCACCGGGTCCAGCAAAGCCCTGACCCGGTCGTGATCCGCGGGTGCTTTGACTGGTCGGACCAGCGTCCATTCATCACGTTCCTTGCGCAGTTCGACCGTCCCGACGCCCAACCGCAGTTGCACCCGGTCGATTTGCGACGGCAAGAAAGGGATGAGCCGGCGGTCGCGAAACGCCGAGGCTTGCCGTCCGAGCGCGTCTTTGATGCCGTTAGGCACGACCAACACCGCGTCTTCGCCGGTCACGCGCGCGTACATCAGGCCTTGGACCGCCGCGTCCGTCCCGAAATCTACGGACCACGCACGGCCTCGTCCAGACGCTTCGACCCGCAGCCGCGGTTTGAGAAGGCCGAAGTCGCGGAGTTTCTGCCGTTTGCGTTCCCCTCGGCCCAGGTCCGTGATTTCGTCCTCCTCCCGCAGGAACTCCAGATCACGTAAGATGCCGTCCACCGCCGCGCCATCCGCCCGGTCGGCCACGGGCGTCTCCATGGCCCAGCCGCCATCCGGCGTGCGGTGGAGCGTGACGGTCTCCTCGCCGTTGCGGATGGTGAGGCGCTCCACCGTGTGCCGGTCCATGGCAAGGATTTCCTTGGCGCGGCGTTCGCGGCTCATCCGGCTCGGGTCACGCCGGTCCAGTGCGAAGATGAAGATGGCCAAGCCGATCGCGATGAGCAGGAGTGTGAGGGTGTTCCGCGTTCTCATGCGTGTGGGTTGACGGATGGGCGGGCGACCGGCGCCTTCACCGGCGCCGCCCCCAAAAAACGCACCCGCTCGCCCACCCCGCCCGCCCCCGCGCGCCCCCCCCCCCCCCGGCGCCAACCCGGGTGGGGTGGG
>CAXUNV010000091.1:8405-11867 GCA_964252355.1 uncultured Chthoniobacterales bacterium
AGCACCACCAGGACGAAAACGCGGTTGAGTTGGCCCGCGCTGAAATCCAGCGAGTACAAGTGCGGCTCTTTGGGCGGAATGCCGAGGGAGCGTTCGCGGTCGGTCAACCAGTTCAACGCCAACGCCAAGAGATCGACGTCGGGAGCCGCCCGGCTCAGAGAAGCATCCTGCACGAAGTCGGCGTTACCGATCACCAGGAGGCGCGACGACTTCCCTTGCACGCGCTGATCGGAAATGTCGCCCCGCTCCAAAACGTAACCGAAGGCCAAGGGCGGCGGCCGGTCGCGACCGGGATTAAAGGTCGGGTCCGCCCCATTGGCCAAGAAGCCGTCGGTTTCGCCCCAGTAGTCGGGGAAGGCGGGCCGCAACACGGCCGTGGCGCGTAGTCCTCCCGTCTGCAGCGCCCCGGCGTCGACCCCCACCGAACGGGTGCCGCCGGGGAAGAAGCCGGTGTTTTGCGCAACCGGTTTCAGGAAGGCGATTTCTGGAGAGATGCGGCCGTACACGTCCAAGGTCAACGCCTCCTCCTCTATGCCGGTCCGCATCCGGGTGACGATCAGGTCAGTGTCCACCTTCACGCCCAAGCCCGCTAAAAAGCCGTCGAGGTTGGGCGTTTGGGCGCGGGCGTTCAGCAGGACCCCCAGCCGGCCCTGGGCGTTCCAGAACGCCTGCAGCACGACGATTTCGGCCGGGCTGAAATCGCCTCGGGGTCCCACGATGAGCAGGGTGCGCACGCTGGCGAGGTCCGGCGGGGGGCGGGTTAGGTCCACGTCCAGCAACTGGATGTTTTGTCGGGTGGCGAGCGAGCGCAAACGACTCACGCTCTCCCCGTCGACCGCGACGTCCCCGCTCAGTTCGCCGTGGCCGACGGTCAGGCCCACCTTCGGCGGGTTCTCCTCAACCAAAGAGAGCAAGGCGCCGGTGATCGCCTGCTCGCCCCGGAACGTTTTCACCTGCGGTTCCTGACCAAACAAACCCTCGGGGGCAAAGTCGGCGAGTTCGTTCCAGCGCACGAGCTTGCTGCGATTTTGGTATTCCAAGATCAAGACGTTCCGGTCCGTGCCAAAGCGGAACCGTTCCTGCAACAGCTTGCCTTTGGTCACGTCGTCGTACAGGTCCACGGTCTCGACCCGGAGATTGCGCTTGGCGACGGCTTCGTACTCGCGCAACAGGCTGCGTACCTCGTCGAAAAGGGCCGCGCCGCCCGGCGCCGCTTGGTGGGAAGAGAAGAGGAAATAGACGTGCACCTCCTTCTTCAAGGAGCCGAGCACGCGCCGGGAAAGGTCCGACAGCGCGTAGCGGTTGTAGCGGGACAGGTCCCAACGCCCGTACCGGGTCATGCCCAGGTAATTGACCATGAGCAGCAGGGCCAAGGCGCAAAGGATCTGCAAAACCACGCCCGACGCGATGCGCCACCGGCGCGGCCCTTCGGGGCGGGGTGGTTTGACAGCGGTCGCCATCGGCCTCAGGAGTGGTGACGTGCCGCCGGCGCGCAGGTTTCTTTCGCGGTGCTTCGACGGGCGTGGATCAAGGTTTCCACCGCCGATATTGAAAGATGTGGTGGGTGAGGAACAGGATGAACAAGGCGCAGCTCGGATAAAACACCAGGGCACGCGTGTCGATGATGCCGCGCGAAAAGGCGTCCATGTGGTCGACCTGCGCGATGTAGGCGAAAAGATCGCGCAGCCCGCGGCTCGGAGAGTTTAGGGCGTAACCCATCAGGGTGGCGAAAAACGTGCCCACGACGAGCACGCAGCCAAGCATCGCCGCCACGATCTGGTTGGAGGTGAGGACCGAGGCGAGGCAGCCCAAGGCGGTGTTGAACAATCCCATGACGAACAGCAGGAGGTACGGTCCCCAAAGTTCCCGCCCGAACCCGACCGCGGTGCGGTTGCCGAGCCAGCCGAGGACCAGGAAGTAGAGCAGGCTCGGCAGCCAAAGCGACAGGTAGAAAAGGAAGGCGCCGAAGAACTTGGCCGCCACCACCTCGCCGTCGCGGACCGGGGCCGTCATCAGGGTTTCCATGGTGCCGAGCTTAAATTCCTCAGCGAACGAACGCATGGTGATCACTGGAAAGATGAGCAGGTAGGCAACCCAGAAAAAGAAGTCGTTGAAAAAGGCCTGCACCACGGTGACGGCGAACGGTCCGCGCGAGAGGTTCAGCAGCGTGTAGTAGTAGGAGAGACCGTTGAGCAGGAGGAAAAGGAGCAACACCACGTAGGCCACGGGTGAAAGGTAAAAGGCGGCGAGTTCGCGCCGCAGCAGGACGAAAAAGCCGCGCATGGTTTGGGTCGGAGGAGAACTCAGGCGTCGACGTGGGTCAATTCGACGAACACGTCTTCCAGGGTCGCCGACTCCTGCGACAACTCCCGCAGGCGCCAACGGCGGTCGGCGGCCACCCCGTAGAGCTCCGCGCGCAGGTCGAGGTTGGCTTCAGTCCGGACCGTGCACCGCAGCCAGCCGCGGTCGTCGTCAACGACGTCGACCGCCTTCACTCCCGGCACCCGCAGCAGGACCGGGCGCGGGTCCTCGGCGGCTTGCAACTCGAGACGGACGGAGCCGGAGGTGCGCAACTGTCGGACCAAGTTTGCCGGCGTATCCGACGCCTCGATCCGGCCGCGGTGGATGATGAGGACCCGGGAGCAAGTCACCTCCACCTCCGACAATATGTGGGTCGACAGCAGGATGGTGTGGCGTTCACCCAACGTGCGGATGAGCTCGCGTACCTGGCGGATTTGGTTTGGGTCCAGCCCCATGGTGGGTTCGTCGAGGATGAGCAGGTCCGGTTCGTGGATCAGCGCCTCGGCCAAGCCGACCCGCTGGCGAAACCCCCGGGACAACGTGGCGACCATGGCCCGCTCGACCCCACGCAATCCACAGAGTTCCACGACCGCTCCCTCCCGGAGCCGCAGGGGCCGCCCGCGCAAACCTTTCAGCGCACCGCGAAACCGCAGGTACTCGCGCACGCGCATCTCTTGGTAAAGCGGCACGTTTTCAGGCAAGTATCCTAGGCAGCGCCGGGCGCGCACCGAGTCGCGGAACACGTCGTACCGGCCGATGTACGCACGGCCGGAACTTGGTGGCATGTACCCGGAAAGAATGCGCATCGTCGTGGTCTTGCCCGCGCCGTTGGGGCCGAGAAAGCCGACGATCTCGCCTTTGCCGACCTCGAAGGTGAGCCGGTCGATGGCAGTCAGGCCGGCGTACCGTTTGGTCAGTTGCGCCACCCGGATCATCGCCGCAGGCCAGGGTGCCGCCGCCGCCTACGCAAAGACCCGTCGCGGCACGGCGGGCGACTCGCGGCGGATGGTGTCTTCATGGGTGCCCGGAAACGGACCCCTCACCTAGCGTGAGAGCGTCCGCGGTGTCAAACCCGTTCCGAGTTCCGAGTTCCGAGTTCCGAGTTCCGAGTTCCGAGCGGGGCCGGAGCTTGCGGGCGACCCGGTGGCACGAAAACCGGAG
>CAXUNV010000092.1:0-6439 GCA_964252355.1 uncultured Chthoniobacterales bacterium
CGTCTCGCCGGTAACGGGCGGGACGCCCGCGCTCCCCTGGCCTGCCCACGCAGTTCTGGCTCGCGCATCACCGCCGCGTCCCTTAAATGGTGCGGGCGAATGGGCAGACCTTTCCTTTCGGCAGTGGTCGTGCGGGCGCGCCGGGCGGGAAGCCCACCGCGTCCCATGCGTGGCAAGGCGGCAGCGGGGCACGGTCCTTTCCGCCGGACCGTTCGGCGCTTGGCGCTTCTGGTCGCCGCCGTCGCCATGGTCGGGTTGACGGTGCGCTTGGCGCAAGAATTTTGGGATGACTTCGACTTTTCCGCCGCGAGCAAAACCGTTCACCTCTCCGCGGCCGACGTGGACCCGGAAAGCACCACCTTTGTCCTCCGCCTGCTCCGAGCTCACCAGGTGGACGGGCGGGCGGCGCTGGCGTTGTTGCGCGAAGGGAACGTTGGACCCGGTCCGGCGGCGGAGTACGCACCGAGTCTAAACGGGGGACGCGTTCCCCCACCCTTGATCCGGGAGGCGGAGGCTCTGCGGGCGGCGCTCGAGAACGGCCAAGCCGCCGTCTACACGGTCTGGCTGGAGGGCGTTCTGCCCGCGGCCGAAGGCACGGTGACGTTGCTCTTGGACGGCCGCGACCTCGGCACGTTCCCGTGCGGCCCGGAGCGTTGCGCCCTCTCCCTCCTGCTCCGTACCGAAATTCCCATGCGCTTGCGCGTGCGGGCCGCCGCCGTCAGCGGACGCGTCCTCCGCCTGCGCGCGCAATCCGCCGCGGGCGAGGCCCACACCCGAAAGCTGCGCGCGGGGCGTACGGACGAGTGGCTGGTGGTGGCGCATGCCGCTTGAGCGCTTTGGCGGGCGTCGGACCCTAACCCTTGACGCCCTTTGGCCAGAAAGAGAGTAGTGACGCGCTTATGAAGACGTTGCGCGAGATCGCGCGGTACGTGGATGGCGAATTGCGGGGCGACCCTTCGGCCCAGGTGTCGCGGGTGGTGCACCCGGCCCAAGCGCAAGGCCCCCACGACCTCGCGCTGGTGTTGTCGCCAAATGCCCTGCCTTTTCTGCTGAGCAACGACGTGCAGAACGCGGTGATCCCTGCCGAGGTGGGCGAGGTGCCGGCCCCAACTGCTAACCGCATCGTCGTGCAGCGGCCGCGTTTGGTCTTGGCGCAGTTGACGCAACTGTTTGAGCGGCCGGCATTTGTTCCGGACGGCATCCACCGTTCGGCGGTCGTAGACCCCAGCGCGCAGTTGCACTCCGACGTGCGGATCGGCCCCCACTGTTCCGTCGGTCCAGGCGCGACGCTTGGCGCCGGGACCCGTTTGGTGGCCGGCGTCACGGTCGGCGCCGAGGCCGTGTTGGGACGCGATTGCTTGCTCCACGCCGGCACCCGCGTCGGCGACCGCTTCGTCTTGGGTGACCGGGTGATCCTGCAACCGAACGCGGTGATCGGCGGCGACGGTTTTGCTTTCGTCACGCCCGAGCGCGGCAGCGTCGAGTCGGTGCGCGAGACTGGTCAGGTGCGGGCATTCAACACGGAGATCGTCCGCATCAATTCGGTCGGCAACGTCGTGCTCGGGGACGATGTCGAGGTGGGCGCCAATGCCTGCATCGACCGCGGCACCTTGGGCCAGACGCGCGTCGGTCGGGGCACCAAAATCGACAACTTGGTGCAGGTGGGACACAACGTCACGATCGGAGAAAACTGCCTCGTGGTAGCCCAGGTGGGCTTGGGGGGCAGTTCCAGCGTGGGCGACCGCGCGGTGCTCGGCGGGCAAGCGGGCTTGCCTGATCACCTCTCCGTCGGCGCGGATGCCGTGGTTCACGCCCAAGCCGGCATCACCAACCACGTGGCCGCGCAGACGGTGGTGATCGGCTCGCCCGCCCAGCCCAAGCGCGACTTTTTGGAGCGTGAAGTGCACCTAAAACGGCTGCCGGCCATGTACCGCCTGCTGAAAGAGTTCAAGCGACGGCTAGACGCTTGGGAAGCCCGGTGGCCGGAGGGCGATGTCGACGGCGAACGCCCGCCGTCCTGAAAAAGGGCGCACCCTGTCTCTAGGAGGGGGTGGCCCGTTCGGTTGACACCTCCGGTTGACCGACTACCCTAGTGCGCTTCCATGAAGACTGCCGTGTCCAGTCCAGACGCTCCGGCGGCGCTCGGACCGTACTCTCAGGGGATCGCGGTCGGTGACCTCTTTTTTTGCTCCGGTCAGACGCCGCTTGACCCGAAGACGGGGGAACTCGTCTCCGGGAACGTTGGCGAGCAAACCCGGCAAGTGTTGCAAAACTTGCGGGCAGTGCTCGCAGCGCACGGGTTGAGCTTGGCCGACCTCGTCAAAACCACCGTTTTCATGACGGACCTCGGGCGTTTTAGCGAAATGAACGCGGTCTACGCCGAGTTCTTTCCGGAAACTCCGCCGGCGCGCTCCACCGTCGGGGTGGTGGCCTTGCCCAAAGGTTCGGCGGTCGAGATCGAGGCCGTGGCCACGCAACCCCGCTGACCCGTGGCTGAGCCGATCCTAGAGGCGTTCGCGCGCACCGGCGCGTTGCTGACCGGCCATTTCGTCCTCTCCTCCGGCCTGCACAGCCGCGAGTATTTCCAGTGCGCCCTCGTGTTGCAGCACACCGACCTCGCCTCAGAGATTTGCGGTCAACTTGCCGCGAAACTTGCCGACGTGGAATGTGACGCGGTGATCTCGCCCGCTTTGGGCGGCATCGTCGTCGGTCAAGAAGTCGGACGTCACCTGGGCAAGCGGCACATTTTCGTCGAGAAAGCGGAAGGCGCACTGACCTTGCGCCGTGGCTTCCAGATCGAGCCGGGAGAACGGTTTGTGGTGGCGGAGGACGTGGTGACGCGGGGTGGAAAAGTGCGAGAAACGATCGAGATTGTCAGAGCGCACGGCGGACGCGTGGTGGCCGTCGGCAGTATCGTGGACCGGAGCGGCGACGTGAAACCGGATTTTGGGTGTCGCTTTGAAAGCTTGGTCTGCTTGCGTGTGGAAAACTTTGAACCTGACTGCCTCCCGCCGGACCTCGCCGCCACGCCGGTGACTCGGCCGGGGAGCCGATAGGATTGTTGTTATGGTAAGCTGGATTTTAAAAGCGGCGCTCGGTTCCAAAACCCAGCGCGAGCTTCGGCGCATCCGTCCCTTAGTGGAGAGCATCAACCGTTTTGACGCGGAACTCACCCCTTTGTCGGAAGACGCGTTGCGGGAGAAGACCAATGCCTGGAAGGCCGAGCTGGCCGCCATCGACGACCCGGGCGCACTGGGGCGGCGGTTGGAGGAGATCTTGCCCGAAGCGTTTGCGTGCGTCAAAAACGTGGCCCGGCGTTTGTGCGGTCAGACCTGGATGGTTTGCGACCAGCCCGTGACGTGGAACATGGTCCACTTCGACGTACAGCTGATCGGTGGCATCGCCCTCCACCGCGGGCGCATTGCCGAAATGGCCACGGGCGAAGGCAAGACGTTGGTAGCTACCTGCCCGTTGTACCTCAACGCCTTGACGGGACGCGGCGTTCACTTGGTCACGGTCAACGATTACCTCGCCCGGCGCGACGCGGAATGGATGGGCCGTCTTTTCGAAATTTTGGGCCTGACCGTCGGCTGCATCCAACATGACCAAGACCCGGCCGCGCGTCGGCAGCAGTACAACTGCGACATCACCTACGGCACCAACAGCGAGTTCGGATTCGATTACCTGCGCGACAACGGCATGGCTACCACTAAGGACCAACAGGTCCAGCGGGGTCATTACTACGCCATCGTCGACGAGGTCGATTCCATCCTGATCGACGAGGCACGCACACCTCTCATCATCAGCGGTCCGGCGACGGTCTCGTCACATCAGTACGATAAGTTCAAGCCGCTGGTGGACCAGCTGGTCCGACGGCAAAACACGCTTTGCAACCGGCTCGTCGGGGAGGGACGTGAGGCCTTGGAGAAAGGCGACGCGGAGTCTGGCGGTCGCCTGCTGTTCAAGGTCAAGCTCGGGCAACCGCGCAACAAAGGCCTGCTGCGGGCGATGGAGGACCCGGAAAATCGCAAGGCCCTGGACAAGTCCGAACTCTCCTTCTACCAAGATTCGCGCAAAGAAGACCTGGTCGCGCTCAAAGAGGAGTTGTTTTTCACGATTGATGAGAAGCACCAAGAGGCCGCCCTTTCGGAACTCGGCCGCGACTTCCTCAACCCGGATGACCCGAACGCCTTCATGCTGCCGGATTTGATCACGGAATTCACCGAGATCGACTTGAACCCGGACCTGTCGCCGGCGCAGAAGGACGAAGCCAAGCGTCGGCGGCAGCAGCATTGTGACGCCCAAGCGGAACGGATCCACAACATCTCCCAACTGCTCCGCGCCTATTGCCTGTTCGAGAAGGACGTCGACTACGTGGTCGAGGAGAACAAGGTGGTGATCGTCGACGAACACACCGGCCGCAAGATGCCCGGACGCCGTTGGAGCGACGGCCTGCACCAAGCCGTGGAGGCGAAAGAGGGCGTGCAGATCGACCGGGAGACCCAGACGCTCGCGACCATCACGATCCAGAACTACTTCCGCCTTTACCACAAGCTGGGCGGGATGACCGGTACCGCGGAGACGGAGGCGAATGAGTTTCACGACATCTACAAACTCGACGTCCTCGTCATCCCGACCAACCGGCCGGTGGTCCGCAAGGACTACAACGACCGGATCTACAAGACCCGGCGCGAGAAGTACAACGCCGCCGTCGACGAAATCAAAGCTTGCCATGGCCAGGGGCAACCGGTGCTGGTCGGCACGGCCAGTGTGGAGGCGTCCGAACTCCTCTCCCGCATGCTGAAGCGGGAAAAGATCCCGCACAACGTGCTGAACGCGAAGTATCACCGGCAGGAGGCCGAGATCATCGCCCGCGCCGGCCAAAGGGGCACGGTCACGATCTCAACCAACATGGCTGGGCGCGGCACGGACATCAAATTGGGCGAAGGTGTCGCCGAATTGGGCGGCTTGCACGTCCTGGCGACCGAACGCCACGAATCCCGCCGCGTGGATCGGCAGTTGCGCGGCCGTTGCGCCCGGCAGGGTGACCTGGGTTCTTCGCGGTTTTACGTCAGCTTCGAAGACGACCTGATGCGCAATTTCGGCGCTTCGGAACGCATGACCTCCATGATGGAGCGGTTCGGCCTGAAGGACGGCGAAGAATTGGAGCACCCGTGGCTAAACCGCAGCGTCGAAACCGCGCAGAAGCGTGTCGAGCAGCGCAATTACCTCATGCGCAAGCGGACGTTGGACTTCGACGACGTCATGAACAAGCAGAGGGAGGTGATCTACTCCCTGCGCAACGAGACGCTGGAGACGGGCGAACCGCGGAAACTGATCTTTGAGATCGTCGACGAAGTCATCCCGGAAAAGGTTCGTTCCTTTCTGGAGAACACCGAGGGCAGCGAACCGGATCTGGATGGACTTTTAAACTGGGCGAACACGACTTTCCCACTCGGCTTGAGCCGGGTCTCAGCGCAACTCGACGGCAAGTCTGCGGACGAGGTTACAACGTTCCTCGTTGAACGGATCAAGGGAGCGTATGCCAAAAAGGCGGGCCACGAAGAAGCGGACGCCGTGGTCGGGTTGGAACGCTACATCATGCTCAATGCCATCGACCGGCTCTGGCAAGAGCACCTTTACGCCATGGACGGCCTACGCGAGGGGATTTACCTACGCAGTTACGGCCAAAAAGACCCTTTGGTGGAGTACAAGACCGAGGCTTACGACATGTTCAGTCAATTGATGACGAGCATCAAGAGCGAGGTCCTAACCAACCTGTTCCGCAGCACTACCAACCTGATGGCGTTCGAGCAGTTTCTGGCCAGCCTGCCGTTGCAGGTGACGATGCCGGCCGACTCGCCGTTGCCCCCACGGCCCGTCTCGGGTCCGGTTCCTGGGCGGGAGAAGCTGGCGTTGGCGCGCGACGGCGCGTCTGGGGAAGCCGACCCCGATTTGGAGCTGGTGTTTCCGGTGGCTCGCCCGGAGCCGCAGAAGGTCGGTCGAAATGACCCGTGCACTTGCGGAAGCGGTAAGAAATACAAGAACTGCTGCGGGCGGCAAGCTTAGGGCCGAAGCACCGGTCAGGGTGCGACGTTTGCCGTTGGCGGTATTGGAAGCCCGTCGGGATAGCGGATTACATTGGTGATCGGCCCCGCCGATTTTGGAACCACCCAGCGGAGTCGTCCCGAGTTGGCTCTGGTGCACGGCGCGGTGGCCCGCCCGCAGCGCTGGGGTTGGCTGCTCGGTTGACCGAAGGGCCGCGCCGCATCGCGGGCGGGGGTAGACACCCTCGTCCGCCCACGGCGTAAATCGCCCTTACCATGAATCTCATCTTGGTTCCGGTCTAAAGGCGGAGGAGCGCCGCCCGGCCGAGCTTCGCCCACCGTGAGATGGTCCCGACGCGTGGCAAGGGAAGCGCGGGCGTCCGATCCGTAAC
>CAXUNV010000092.1:6449-11825 GCA_964252355.1 uncultured Chthoniobacterales bacterium
GCCATCCTCCTCGCCCAGGCACCCCCCGCGGTGACGACCCTCCCCGTTTCCGGCGGGACGCCGGCGCTACGCTAGTGGATCCTTGGGCGGACCTTTCACATCGTTCCCGCCTGGCGGCGCCTCGCCTGACTCGCCTCGCCCTGCCCATCTTTAGTGGTGGCGGACGCCTCCGACCCAACCAGAGACAAGAGACCAGAAACCCGGAACGGCGAACGCCCGCCGGCCCTCTTCCCGGATTTGCGTTTGCCGCGGGCCCACCACGGATCTATAGTCTTAGGGCAACTCGGAAAATCCTGGTTTTTACGCGCGGGCGAGTCCCAACCAGCTTGGGCGCTTGCGGGAAAAGCGGGCATTTCGAAACCGCGAGGTTTTTCACGGCACGGTGATCGAGCCGTGAGGGTTCGACTCAGACCCCGGGGGTCCTGGGTTGGAGCGGGTTGCCGTGAAGGTGTTGGGTCGAAGGCTTGTCCCTCCCAACGGGTTCTTTCTCAGCGTGCATGGTGCATGCCCTTCACACCCTGAATCTCACCATGATGGACACATGAAATCGCAATCGAACAATCAGTCCGGACGACGGCAGCGCCGTGGGCGTCGTCGCCGCCCGAGCGGAGGCAGCATCACGGCCAGCACCTCCATGCCCAAAGCGCCGCCCACCCTGCTGGAACGCATCCTGAGTTTCTTCCGCGGCGGTCGCCCAAAGAAGGCGCTTCCCGCTACGCCCGCCAAAACAACCGTACCGGCCGCGGTACGGGAGGTGAGTCCCCCCAAGGCGCGCGTAAGTCGCAAGCCCGAGCTGGTAGAAGTCACTTCGCCCCGGCTGTACGTTGGCAACCTCTCCTTTGACGCCACCGAAAGCGACTTGACCGAGCTTTTCAACGGCGTCGGCCAAGTGCGCAACGCCGAGGTGGTCTCCCATAAGTACACGCAACGCTCCAAAGGCTTTGCGTTTGTGCAGATGGCGACGACCGAAGAAGCCCGCCGGGCAGTCCAAGAACTGCATGACAAGGAGTTCCTGGGACGCAAGCTCGTCGTGAGCGGCGCGAAAACCCCCGACGCGGAGCGGGAGCGAGCCGCTTAAGTCGTCGATCAAACGTTAACCCGCACCCCGCAAGGGTGCGGGTTTTTTCGTTTCCCGTCCACCCCGCCACGCCCATGGTTCCCACCTTGCACTTCGTCATTCTCGCTGGTCCCACCGCCACCGGGAAAACGGCTCTCGGCGTCGAACTCGCCGAGGAGTACGGGGCCGAAATCGTCGGTGCGGACGCTTTCCAAATTTACGACGGTCTGGACACCCTATCGGCCAAGCCCGGCCCGGAGGAGCGCCGGCGCGTGCCGCACCGGTTGATAGGCACCGTGCCGCTCGCGCAGCGCTACGATGCCCGCCAGTATGGAGAGGAGGCGCGCCGCGCGATTTGGCAGGTCAACGCCGCCGGCAAAGTTGCCTTAGTCGTAGGCGGCACCGGCTTTTATCTGGAAGCGTTGACGTCACGCTTGCCGGATTTGCCACCGCCCGATCCTGACCTGCGCGCGGAGTTGGCGACGATGAGCCTGGGCGAGCTGGTCGGCGCGTTGCGGCGGTTGGACCCGGCGAGCCACGCCCGCATCGACCGGCTCAACCCGCGGCGGGTGCAGCGTGCCTTGGAAGTCTGTTTACAGACCGGCAAACCGTTCTCGGCGTTCGCGCCGGTCCCTGAAAGTCACGCGGCACCGCGCTTTGCGTTGCGGTGCGCACGCCCCGAACTTGACACCCGGATCGGGCACCGCGTCGAACGGATGTTCGCCGCCGGCGTGGTGGACGAAGTGGCCGCGGCCCCGGCGTGCGGTCCCACCGCGGCCAAGATGATCGGTTTACATGCCATTCACCGGCTGCTGCAAGGGATCGGCACGGAAACGGAGTGCCGGGAATCCTTGTGCCGCCAAACCCGCCAGTACGCCAAACGTCAGGAGACTTGGTTTCGAGGCCGGGATTACCTTCTCGTCGATCCACCAGCTGCCCGGACGCAACTCAGCGCGGCCTTGGCCGCCGCGCGCGCGCGCTTGACCAGGACCCGGGACGGTTTTGCTTGACCAAACTGATGATGATCCGGCATCCTCCCGCTTCCATGAAGCGTCTTTGGGTTTCGCTCGTGGTCTCTGCCTTCACGCTGTCCGGTTTGGGGGTCGCCCACGGGGCGCCCCGGGCGGAGTTCCGGATGTGGTTGCAACACCTCAGCATGGCGGACGAAAATGCCTATTTTTCCGTGCCCCGGCCCGTCGGTTTGAACCTGTCACCCGCCCCGGAATCTTCCGTGCTCTTGACGGTGGTGTACGGCCGCGACGGCTCGCCGGTCGCCACGCAGGTGCTGAAGCCCAGCGGCTTTCCCGCCATGGACCGCTACTTTGTGACTTGGGTCGCGTCACATTGGCGACTGCCGGCCCGCTTTGCGGACGTTGAGGGCAGTCCCGCCCAGATCACCCGCGAAATCATCCTGAAAAAACGCGGGTTGGTGGCCGTTTCCGAGAGCGACCTCCTGGCGCACAGCGGTCAGCACTACTTAGTTCGCCGTTGACCGCGCGGCGTGACGCTTGGCCGCGCTTGGCCCCGGGCCCGCGCGGTGGTCGCCGTCACGGGCCCACCCACGGCCCGCAGCGGTTTGGGCGGCCTCACCCCGGTCGCCGTACGGTTGGCTCCGGCGCCCCCCGGTGCAGCTTCGCCACCGTCGCGCAAAGCCGCCACCTCCTGGGGCGTCAACTCCCGAAATTCGCCCGTGCGCAAACCGTCGGCCGTCACCGGCCCGATCCGCACCCGCACCAGGCGCCGCACTTTGTAATCGAGCGCCGCCAAGACCCGCCGGATCTGCCGTTTGATACCCTGGCGTAAGACCACGCGGATCTGCCCCGGACCGACGCGGTGCACCTCGTCAAACCACGCGCGGCCCTCGGCTAGGTAAACGCCCTTACGGACCTTCGAAACGTCCGCAGCCTCGAAATCGCGGTCCAGGGTGACGGCATACTCTTTGGCCAAGCCGTGCCTCGGGTGAGTGCTTTCCAGAATCAAGGTGCCATCGTTGGTAAGCAGCAATAACCCTTCCGACTCCAGATCCAAGCGGCCAGCGTGGGCGAGGCGTGGCAAGTTGGTGGGCAGCAAGTCGTAAATCGTCTTCCGCGCGCGGTCGTCCGACCGGGTCGTCAAGTAACTTGGCGGCTTGTTGAGCAGCAGGTAAACAAAGTTTTGCGGCCGGACGACGCGACCGTCGACCTGAACCCGATCAGAGGTCGCAACCTGCGTGGAGAGGTCCTGCGCGGTCTTGCCGTTCACCGTCACCCGCCCGTGGCGGATGAACTCCTCGGCCCCGCGACGCGAGGCGACGCCTGCCAATGCCAAAAACCGGTTCAGCCGCATGAAAATGGAAAAGCGCTGGCGTCACCCGGGACGGCAGCGCTGCGTCAACCCCGTCTGACCCGGCCGGCTTAGACGTCGGGTTTGGTTTTGGGCAAACCGATCACCCGGTCGCCCGGCTTGAAAAGTCCGCGCTTCTTCATGAGTTCCACGCGTTCGAAGCGCTTCAGAACGTTGCGCTTGGCCGCGATGGTGCTGGCGCCTTTCAAACTGCGGTGCTGTGACATGGGTTTTCTCGAGTGAAGGGCGTGAAAGTACCGGGCGGAAAGCGGAATGCAAACGCTTTCCCGCGGTGCCTTGCGGCCGGACGGCCGTTCAAATCAAGCCGAGCTTCATTTTCCCGACCTCGCTGATCATCTCTTGATTCCAAGGTGGATCCCAGACGAGTTCAACGTCTGCCTCATCAACGCCGGCAATGCTCAGAATCTTGCCGCGTGCGTCCTGGGCGATGGCTGGCCCCATGCCGCACCCCGGCGCGGTCAGCGTCATCTTTACGTCTACCCGGGTGCCGGAAGCAGGGTCTTTGCTGACCTGACAGTCGTAAACCAAACCGAGATCCACGATGTTGACCGGGATTTCCGGGTCGTAAACCGTCCGGAGCTGGTCCCAGACCTCTTTCTCGTCAACATCACCGCCGGTCGGCTCGCGTTTTTTCTGCGTCTGGCGCTCCAGGCCGAGCGCATCGGCATCTTCCTCGTTGATGCGGAAGAGGCCGTAATCGCACGCGATGGTGTAGCTGCCGCCCAAGTCTTGGGTGATGACCACCTTCGTGCCCGCCGGCACCGTCGTCCTCAAGCCGGCCGGAATCTGGATCGCTTCGCAATCGCGGCGAAGCTCGATTTCGTTGGTCTCTATCATGGCGTTAATCCAATACCACTTTCTTGACCGACTTTTCTTGGAACTGGCCGATGAGGGTCGGCGCCTGGGCACCCGCGTCGGCGGCCGGTTCCGCGGGTTCAGCACCCAGGGCGGAACGAAGTGCGCCTTCCACCAATTGGGCGCAGTGGATGCGGACCGGGGGCAACGGGCCAAGCGGCGCGGAAAGTTCGTCACCCGTCATGGCGAGGGCTTCCTCAGGCGTTTTGCCGGTGATCAACTCCGTGGCGAGACTCGCCACGGCGATGGCCGTTTCGCAGCCGAACGTCTGGAAGGTGGCGCGGTCGATCACCCGGCGACCATCCTCCCCTTCGCGGAACTTGACCCACATCCGCAGCATGTCGCCGCAATCACCGTTGCCCACCGTGCCCACGGCGTCGGCATCCGGCATTTCGCCCAAATTCTTCGGGTTGTGCAACACCCCGGCGACCTTCTGGCTGAACTCGTCACTCATCGGGGAAAAGCTCCTACTCTAAATGGTAGCGCGGCAAGCTGGGGTCCACTTGGACGGACCACTCGTCAATGCCGCCGCGCAAAGAACGCGCGCGGCTAAACCCATGGCCGGCGAAGTAAGCGGCCGCGTCAAGACTGCGCACCCCGTGGTGGCAAATGAAAACAATCTCCCGGTCTTTCGGCCAAGACGAAAGCATCTCCCCCATGAATTCCTGGGTCAGGAACTGCGAGCCGGGCAGGTGCACCGCGTCCCACTCTTCCCGGCTGCGCACATCGACGATGGGCACGGTCTCGCCCGCCGCGAGACGGGCGGAGAGTTCGTCGGGACCGATCTGCATGGCGCCATCCGCCTCATGCGCCCGGACCACCGTGTCGATCGCCGCCTCCACGGGCAGGTCATCATTCCGACGGCAAACCTCGGCGAGCGTTTCGTCGGGCCGAAAGCCGCAACTGGAACAACCGCCGATGTGGTAGGCCCGAAAGAGGGCGCGCTGCGCGCCGGGGTACTCCCGCAGCAGCTCCGACATGGTGATCGACGGATCGATGGTCAAAGAGGCACTCACCCCTGCACAGTCGCATCGCTTCGGCCGAACGCAATGCGGGGGCAAGGCGCCCGCCTTGCCTGCGGGGGGAAAGACCCCTTGTCATTCCCCAAATCGGCTCCGTCC
>CAXUNV010000093.1:0-11659 GCA_964252355.1 uncultured Chthoniobacterales bacterium
TGCCCCGCCTCTGCACCCTGCTGCTCGCCGCGTTGTCGTTTGCCGTCGCGTCCGCCCGTGCCGCCACGGAAATCACTTACTGGCTCTGGGACCCCTCCCAACTGCCAGCCTACCAAGCCGCGGCGGCCGCCTTCGAGAAGGCCAACCCGGACATCAAGATCAAAATCGTCCAGACCTCATGGTCCGACTACTGGACGGCGCTCAGCACGGGCTTCGTCTCCGGCACCGCGCCCGACGTCTTCACGGACCACCTCTCGCGTTACCCGGAGTTTGTGGCGAACGACCTGTTGGTGGACCTGAACCCGCTGATCAAACGCGACAAAGTCCCCACTGACGTTTACCTCGGTGGCCTCTATCAACTCTGGGGCAAAGAGGGCAAGCAGTACGGCTTTCCGAAAGATTGGGACACGATCGGCCTTGTCTACAACAAGGCCATGCTGGAGAAGGCCGGGGTCGACCCGAAAGAGCTTAACGACCTCACTTGGAATCCCAAAGACGGCGGCACCTTCGGACAACTCGTCGCCAAGCTGACCGTCGACGATGCGGGCAACAACGGGTTGTCGCCGAATTTTTCACCCAAGAAGGTGAAGCAATACGGTCTGTTGATCGACGGTAACCCGGACGGCTTCGGCCAGACCGAATGGAGCCATTTCGCGGTCTCCAACGGGTTCAAGTTTCACGACGGTCCCTGGGCCAAAAAGTTCTACTACGACGATCCGAAGCTGGCGGAAACCATGCAATGGATCGCCGACAACAGTCTCAAGAAGGGCTTTATCGTGCCTGCCAAGGACGCCCGACAACTCGGCGCCAATTCGCTGTTTGCGGCCCAGAAAGGGGCAATGGCGCTTACCGGCTCTTGGAACATCAACTGGTACTTGGACAACGCGAAGTTCGACAAGGGTTTCGCCCCGTTGCCCAAAGGTCCGCAGGGTAGGAAGTCGATGTTCAACGGGCTGGCTGATTCCATCTGGGCCAAGAGCAAGCACAAGGAGGAAGCGTGGAAGTGGGTGAAATTTCTTGGATCGGATGACGCCCAGAAGATCGTCGCCGACCAGGGCGTGGTCTTTCCGGCGGTCAAAGGCACGGCGGAGGTCGCCCAAGGGGTGATGGGCAAGAAAGGGGCGGACGTGTCACCCTTTGTGGAGGAAGCCAAGGACCCGAACGGGACGTTCCTGTTTCCCATCGCCGATCACGCCGCCGACGTCCTGCGCATCATGCGGGTGGCCCTTGACTCGATCCTGCTGAACGGCGCAGACGCCGCCTCCACCTTGAAGAAGGCCAACGCCGAAGTGAATGGCGTGATGGAGGAGTGATGGTCCAACCTGGGCGCGGTGGGCGTCCGCACGCGCCCTTCCCGGCGTTCGACACTTCCGAGGATGGAACGTGGCGCCGGGTCGGCAGCCAAGGAAGAATGCATGAGCAGTTCAGCTAGAAAGATCACGTTCATCGGGGCGGGCAGCACCGTCTTCGCCAAAAACCTTCTCGGCGACATCCTCTCCTACCCGGAACTTGCCGACAGTGCGGTCTGTCTCTTCGACATTGACGCGGAACGCCTTCGCTCCTCAGAGATCGTGGCGCGCCGCATCGCGCAGAGCCTGGGGGCGACGGCGACGGTGGAGACCACCACCGACCGGGCGCGCGCGCTCGACGGCGCCGCTTACGCGATCAACATGATCCAAGTGGGCGGCTACCGGCCCTGCACGGTCACGGATTTCGAGGTGCCGAAGCGTTACGGCCTGCGCCAAACCATCGCCGACACCGTCGGGATCGGTGGCATCATGCGCGCGCTGCGCACCGTGCCGGTGCTGATCGAGATGTGTCGGGACATGGAACGGTTCTGCCCCGACGTCGTGCACCTCAATTACGTCAACCCGATGGCGATCAACTGCTGGGCTCTGCGCGAGGCCTCCAGCATCCGCACGATCGGGCTTTGCCACAGCGTGCAACACACCGCCGAAGAGTTGGCCGACGACCTCGGCGTACCGATCGACGAGATCAACTACGTGGTGGCGGGCATCAACCACGTCGCGTTCTTCCTGCGGCTCGAACGCAACGGTCTTGATCTCTACCCCGAGCTCTGGCGCGTGGTCCGGGAGGGCCGGGTGCCGGATTGGAACCGGGTGCGCTACGACCTGTTCACCCGGTTCGGCTATTTCGTGACCGAATCGAGCGAGCACTTTTCGGAGTACGCCCCCTGGTACATCAAGCGGGACCGGGAAGACCTCATCCGCAAATACAACATCCCGTTGGATGAGTACCCGCGCCGTTGCGAGGCGCAGATCGCCAAGTGGGAGAAGCTCCGCGCTGAACTGGAGGCGTCGGACGGGCCGATCGAGGTTCGTCGCAGCGTCGAATACGGCTCTCGGATCATCCACAGTCTTGAGACGGGCACGCCGCGGGTGGTCTACGGCAACGTGAGCAACGACGGCCTCATCGAGAACCTGCCCGCCGGCTGCTGCGTCGAGGTGCCGTGCGCCGTGGACAAGAACGGCGTGCAACCGCTCCGGATCGGGCGCCTCCCGACCCAGCTGGCGGCGTTGATGCAAACCAACGTCAACGTGCAGGCGCTCACGGTGGAGGCCCTCCTCACCGGGAACCGCGACCGGATCTACCAAGCAGCCATGTTGGACCCGCACACCGCCGCCGAACTCGATTCCGACCAGATCTGCGCGCTGGTGGACGACCTCCTCGCGGCGCACGGCGAATGGATCCCGGAAGCGTTGCGGTCCGGCGGGGAAAACGAGGCAACGGCGGCGGCGGCGGCCGCCGCGTGAGGGCATGGCGCGCCAAGGGACCTCGCGGGTGGCGCATCCCCAGGCGTCGGCGATCGAAACCGGACGGTGACGGGCGGGCACAGCCGGGCCCGCCGGGCACGAGCGGCCGACGAGCTCCTGGATCGGTTACGCTTTTGGGGGATGTTGCCGCACTTGCGCTTCCCGGCGGGCAGCCGTTATAAAGTCACGGCATGAAGCGACGCGCCACCAGCCACGATGTCGCCCGGGCAGCCGGCGTGGCGCGCTCGACCGTCTCGCTCGTCCTGACGAAAAACCCGCGGATCCACGTCGCGGAAACCACCCGCAAACGCATCGTGGCGGCGGCCCGCAAGCTCGGCTACGTGCCCCATTCCGCGGCCCAGATGCTGGTGAGCGGCCGGAGCCGCACGGTCGGGCTGATCCTGTCGCGTCCGGACCTCATGGCCGTCGACGCCTTCGTGCCGCGGGCGGTGTTCGGCATCAACGAAGTCTGCCGGACGAGTGGTTACCGTCTGCTGCTGGAAGCCGTGGAAGATCCCACGGATCCCAACGCCTACTTGGACGTGGCCCAAAGCAAACGGATCGATGGCTTGATCGTCATCAACCCGCGCAAGGGGGACGCCGGCCTGCGCAAGGTCATCGAGATGAAGTTTCCGGTCGTGGTGTTTGGCCTCTCCGGGCACCCCGAGGAGAACGCGGTCAGCACGGAAGATGGCGAGGCGAGTTGCCGGGCCACCGAACACCTGCTGTCGCTTGGCCACCAACGGATCGCCCACATCAGCTACGCCCCTCTGACGTACCTTCCGGCCTGTCGACGGCTGCACGGGTACCAAACCGCCCTGGAGCGGGCGAAGGTGCCGTCTGATCCCGCCCTTTTCGCCGCGGGCGACTTCAGCAGCGAGAGCGGTTACGCCGCCATGCAGGCCATCTTGGATGGGGGTGGCCGGCCGACCGCCCTGTTTGCCGGCAACGACACCCTGGCGTTGGGCGCCATGGCGGCGTTGCGCGACCAGGGCTTGGCCATTCCCCAGGACGTCGCCGTGGTCGGCTACGACGACCTGCCGGCCGCCGCCTTTTACCACCCTCCATTGACCACCGTCCGTTCCCACGCCATCACCCAAGGCCGGCAGGTCGGGGAAGCGCTCATGGCGTTGTTGGATGGCGAGCCCGTCGGCGTGCGGCCCGACGTGGTCCCGTTGGAGTTGATCGTCCGGGCCTCCTGCGGCGCCAAGGGAGCCCGCAGCGCCCCGGACGCGGAACCGTCCGGAAACGGCGGACCTGGGACGCGGGGAGAAGCCTCGCTCACCGTGGCCCGCCGACCGTCCCCACCCCGGGAAGTGCACCGCGGTCCGTCCGTAGCCATTGACTTCCCGCCTGAGTAGACGATGGCTCTCACCTTTCGCGCAGGGTTGGATGGCGGTTCGGGGGACCGGATCGCTCCCGCGGCGCGACTCCTCCCCTTAGCCGCCCGTTGATGGAAGCCTATCCTCCTACCCGCCACATCGCCTTCCTCGGAGATTACGTCCCGCGCCGTTGCGGGATCGCCACTTTCACCGCCGACATCTGCGAGGCGGTTGCCCAGGAATTCCCGCAAACCGACTGCATCGTCGGTTCGGTGAACGACCGTGAGGAAGGGTACGATTACCCCGCCCGAGTGCGCTTTGAATTTGCGGAACGGGACGTCGCCTCGTACCGGCGGGCCGCGGAATTCCTGAACATCAACAACGTCGAGGTCATCTCGGTGCAGCACGAGTTCGGCATCTACGGCGGCCCGGCCGGCAGCCACCTGCTGGCGTTGCTGCGCGAGGTGCGCATGCCGGTCGTGACCACGCTGCACACCGTGCTCCAAGCACCCAACCCCGACCAAAGGACGGTCATGGAGGAACTGGACGCCTTGTCCAACCGCTTGATCGTCATGGCGGAACGCGGCCGGCACCTGCTGCAAACCGTCTACGGCGTGCGGCCCGACAAGATCGACCTGATCCCGCACGGCGTCATCGACCTGCCATTCATCGATTCGAACTTCTACAAGGACGAGTTCGGGGTGGAGGGAAAAACCGTCCTGCTCACCTTCGGCCTGCTCTCGCCGAACAAAGGCATCGAGAAGGTGATCGAAGCCATGCCCGCCATCTTGGAGCGGCACCCGGACGTCGTCTACCTCGTGCTCGGGGTGACGCATCCGAACTTGGTGGCGGCCGAGGGCGAACGGTACCGCCACCGGCTGGAGGGGTTGGCTACCGAACTCGGGGTGTCGGAGCAGGTCATCTTCCACGACCGCTACGTCACCTCGGAGCAGTTAAAGGAGTTCATCGGTGCCGCCGACATTTACATCACTCCCTACCTGAACGAGGCGCAGGTCACCTCCGGAACGCTGGCCTATGCGTTCGGTGCGGGCAAGGCGATCGTCTCAACGCCCTACTGGCACGCCCAAGAACTGCTCAACGGCAATCGAGGCGTCCTGGTCCCTTTCGGCGACGCGCGCGCCATCGCCGCGAGTGTGAATGAGATCCTCTCGCAACCGACGCGCATGACGGCCATGCGCAAGCGGGCCTGGAAACACGGACGCGACACGATTTGGCCCGTGGTCGCCCGGCGCTACATGGAAAGCTTCGACCGGGCGCGCGAAAGCATGAGCGGCGGCGCACTCGCGCTCAAGACTGCGGCCGAAAATCCGTTCTCCATGCCGGAGTTGAATCTGGGTCACCTCTTCACGATGACGGACCATACCGGCATCTTCCAACACGCCATCTACAACGTGCCGATGTTTCACGAGGGCTATTGCACGGATGACAACGCCCGCGCCTTCATCCTCGCGGTCCTGCTGGAGGAATTGCGTCGGTCGTCCCCGGAGGTGGAGCGCTCGGCCGACACCTACCTCGCCTTCCTCTGGCACGCCTTCGACGCCGACTCCTGCCGTTTCCGCAACTTCATGAGCTATGGCCGCCAATGGCTGGAACTCCAAGGGTCGGAAGACAGCCACGCGCGCGCCTTGTGGGCGGTGGGCACCGCGCTGGGACGCTCGCAAAACGTCGGACACCGCAGCCTCTGCGCGTTGCTCTTCCAGCGCGGCCTGCCGCCGGTGGAGCGCTTCACTTCGCCGCGCGCCTGGGCGCTCACGCTCATCGGCATCCATGAGTACTTGCGCACGCTGGCGGGCGACCGCGCCGTCAACCAGATGCGTGACACGCTCGCGGCCATGCTGATGGAGCTTTATTTCGTCAACGCCTCGTCGGATTGGCCTTGGTTTGAGCACACGGTCACCTACGACAACGCCCGGCTTTCGCACGCCCTGATCCTCAGCGGGTACTGGACGTCGCACGGCGAGATGTTCCACGTCGGCCTCGACTCCCTGCGCTGGTTGCTGACGTCGCAGACCGCGTCCGACGGCCATTTCTCGCCGGTCGGTTGCCACGGTTTTTGGCCGCGCGGCGGGGTGCGAGCCCGTTTCGACCAGCAACCGCTCGAGGCGTACGCGATGGTCTCGGCCTGCCTCGAGGCGTTCCTGCTTACCCGCGACGAGTTTTGGCGGGCCGGTGCGCGGCGTTGCTTCGATTGGTTCCTTGGGCGCAACGACCTCGGCGCTCCGCTCTACGACGCCGCCACCGGTGGTTGCCGCGACGCACTCCTGCAAACCCACCTCAACCAAAACCAAGGGGCCGAATCCAGCCTTGCCTTTTACCTTTCTTGGATGGAACTACGGCGAGCTGAAGAACGTTTGGGTGTCATGGTATGATTCGGGTCAACGTTCAACCGACGGGCATCACGTTTCGCCCGGACAACCGGCGGGTGATCGTCCGCCAGTTCATCTCCTCGGACGACGCGCGCGTCGAACACATCATCGCCCGCGCCATGGCGCTGAGCGAGGCGGAAGTGGGAACCCAGCTCGCCGTCCTGCGCCACGATTTCAACACCCGCCACCTCGATCTGGAGACCTGCTGGCGGCGGCAGTTCGCCAGGGTGCGGTCCCACCTGCGGGGCCAGACGATCTCCGCCGACCGCATCCTCTACATCGGGGCGCTTTTCTCCGGCGAGTACGCGTTCGAATCTGCCGCGCTGTTCAACCCTTCCATCGTCCCCCACCCGGACCAGGCAGGCGTGGCGGAGGGCGCGTTGCGCTTCGTCCTGAGCCTGCGGGCCACCGGCGAGGGCCACATCTCCTCCATCGAATTCCGCTCCGGCGTGATCCAACCGGACGGCTCGATCGACATCGACGAGGCCGCACCCCTGGTGGCCGGGCCCGACGTGAAGCAAAACCCGAACTACCGCAAAACCATCTTCGTGCACAAACTGCAGGAGATGGGGTTCGAAAACGAGTGGTCGCACCGCATCATGCAGACCCTTGGCGACGACTTCACGCACCAGGAACTGGAGAGGTCGACCGCCCAGGTGATCGGTCCGGACGATAAGTCGAACCGGGAGGTCGAGCGCACCATGGAGTGCGTGAACTGGCTCGCCCGCTCCAATTACCAGATGCAGTTCCCGCCCTCGGTCGAGCTCTCCCAGCGCATCTTCTTCCCCACCTCACCCAACGAGAGCAACGGCATCGAAGACGCCCGCTTTGTGCGCTTCGTCGATGACGACGACACCTCCAACTATTACGCCACCTACACCGCCTTCAACGGCCGGGCCATCCTGCCGCAGCTCATCGAGACCTCGGACTTCCTGAACTTCCGCGTCCGCACGCTCAATGGCCGGGCCGTGCAGAACAAGGGCATGGCCCTGTTCCCGCGCCGCATCAAGGGCCAGTTCGCCATGATTTCGCGGCAGGATGACGAGAATCTCTTCCTGATGTTCTCCGACAACCTCCACTTCTGGGACGAGCCGAGGCTCTTGCAGAGCCCACGGCAGCCGTGGGAGTTTGTGAAGATCGGAAACTGCGGCTCCCCGTTGGAGACTGACGAGGGTTGGCTCGTTCTCACGCACGGCGTCGGCCCCATGCGGCGCTATTGCATGGGGGTGATGCTGCTGGACCGTCAAGACCCCGGCCGCGTACTCGGCTCGTTGCAAACGCCGTTGCTGGAGCCGGCCGAGGAAAAACGCGACGGCTACGTGCCCAACGTGGTTTATTCCTGCGGCGCGCTCATCCACCGGGGACGGCTGATCCTGCCCTACGCCCTCAACGATTCCATGTCCACCATCGGCATCATCGACGTTGCCGAACTGTTGGCGATGCTTCGTTGACCGTGACCGGGCGCGGGACATGACAAGTCCAAAGGGCGGAGGCCAAACGGAAAGGCGGCCACCTTGCCTGCGTTGGTCTTGCCCCACCTGCCGTGGGTGTCCAGCTACGGGTTAGGTCGACCTTGCCTTACCTGTCTGCAGGCAGTTCGGGTTGAGAGGACGGTTTGCGCGGCTGCGCTAAAAACGCACCGTCACGCCAAGCGCCGGCCTGAGGCAAGCGCCGCGACGGGCGCCCCGCAGGAAACCCGCACTACCAGCTCGAAATCCAACATGATGTCCCGCACGGGACCGCCGGGATCCGCCACCCGCCCGAGCATGGCCTCGGCCGCCACCACGCCGATCTCGCGGCACGGCTGGCGGACGGTCGTCAGCGGCACCGGCAACAGGTTTGCGTAACCGACGTCGTCGACTCCCACGATCCGGACGTCGTCCGGGATGCGGTAGCCCAACCCGAGCAACCGGTGCATCACGTGCCCGGCGGTTCGGTCGTTTGCGCAGAAGATCGCCTCCGGGCGGACCGTCTGCATCAGGTCGTGGAGTTCCTCGGCCTCGCCCCTTTGCAATCGCCGCACCCATTCGGGATGGGCGGGGACGCCGGCCTGAAAAAGCGCTTCGCGGTAGCCCGCCACCCGGTACTCCACGGTGGGCGCCGACTCGGCGTAGGCCACAAAGGCGACGCGCCGGCAGCCGAGGTCGAGCAGGTGTTGGGTCAAACGGTACCCCACCCGGCGGTGATCGATGCCGACCAAATCGTGCGCGCAGCGGTCCGGAAACGGCCGCACGCAACGGTCGAGCAGCACGATCGGAATGCCCGCACGCTCCAGTGCCGACAGCACGTCGGCGTTGGTCCGGTGGTTTGCGCCCGTCCATTCGACGGGTGCAAAGAACACGCCGGCCACCCGGCGCGCGATGTACTGGTCGCAAAGGTCAAGCGTGCCGGTGGTTTTCGCCTCCGAACTTGGGGCCGTGTAACCCCAAAGCAGCCCGTGACGCTGCGCCTGCAGCCGCTCGGAGATTCCTTGGCAGATCGGTCCGAAGATCTCCAACTCGCCCAGATTGGGGACCAATGCCCCAAACAAGAGGCTCGCGCGCTCGGAGAGCTTGGCCTCCGCCACGTAGGTGCCTGAACCAGCGCGGCGCAACACCACGCCTTGGTGTTGCAGCTCTTGGAGCGCGCGGCCGACGGTGATGCGCGACACGCCAAAACGCTTCCCGTACTCCGCCTCTGTCGGCAACCTCTGCCCGGGCCCGAACCGCCCGGAAACGATGTCGTTCTCGATGGCCGAGAGAAGTTGCCGGTATTTAGGCGGGACCGCAGCGGGCAGCAAGGGGGGCATTAAATGATATATCACCATTCTCCGATTAGGCGCAAGACGCGTCGCGAAGAATGAACGCGCGTGAACCAGCCGTGACGAATGCATTTTTACCCGGTCCATCAGCCGAATCGTTGACATATCATTTACTAAGCTGTAATGTTGTTATGTTGACTAAGGATATGACAAAGGAGGGGACGGTGTTGGCCGAACTCGCGGTGCCAGGGGTTGCGCCCCGGTGGGAAGAACCAGAGGTCCGGTCCCGCCCGTCGCAGAGGACGTTCGAAATAGCGGTTCATCCGTCCGAGAAGACGGGCAGCGAGGGGGGCGAGCCGCCGTTCGACGGCCAACGGGTCGTGGTGGAGGTGGATGAGACGGCCGTCGGCGACGACGCTGGGTTGCCCGAGGAAGCGCCGGAGACCGTCGCCACGGAGATGGCTCGTCGGACCGCGTTACAGATCGTGCAAAAAGACCTGCCACACGAGGTCGAACCGGCCTGCTCGGTGATGGTACTGCCGCACTTGCCGGACGGGTTGCGTGACCAACCTCCTGCGTTGTCGACCAGCGACACGCGCGCTTGGCTGGCTTGACGGCGGGCTAGGGCGCATTGGCAGAAGCGGCCGTGGGCAGCCGCACTTAGAATGACAAACGGCCATTCGCAAGGTTGAGGGAAGCCGCTGCGCTGGGGTCGGCGCGGCCAACGGCGGAAGCAGTGGGTGAAGTTCTCTGGGCATTCCAGAGGGGCGGTCCTGAAAGGGCCGCCACGGCCGGAATGCTGAGAGAACGAGGAAAGGGGTTCTTCAGGGGATCCTGGCTCTCGCTCTCAAGGCAGTAACCAAAACTTGAGAAAGACGACCAGATGCAACACACGAACGACGTAAGGCGGCTCACGTTCGCCTTCTGCCGAGAGGCTCTCTCGGCGCCGCGCGCGCGAGCGGTCCGCAACCGGCACGGCGCGGAGTTCACGCCTGCCGAGGCGAAACGAGGCGGCCAGGGGCGCACCCTGGTTTCGACGACCGAGCACCCCTTCTCCAACTCACGTTAACCCTTTGTCATTCCATGTTTTCCATCTTCTCACCCACGTTGACCTTTGCGCTGAAATCGCTGGCCGAATCCGACCGGCCTACGGAGATTCCCGAGCCGGCGTTTACGCCGTTTGAGCTTTCGCACCTGCAGGAGTTGCCGAAGGATCCAGACGGGCGGCGCACCAGCCGGACCACCCGCACGGGACGTCAAGAGACCACCGCGCCCGCGGTCTTCCCGCCACCGGTGCCGAATAACTGACCAAGGGCGATCGGGCCTTTGATCCACAGCTTGGCGGCGTCCCGGCCCGCCCGCACCGGTGCGTGACGCCCGGCGGGTGGGCCTGCGGGGCAGACACCGAACGTCAAACTGCCAACGCCGCCCCTCCTCACCGGGGACCAGAAACAAGAGACGAGAGACACGCAGCTTCTCAGGCAGGGCTTAAGTTCTGGCCCCCAGCTCTTCTCCTTTCCCGGGTAGCACCACGGTGACCGTCGTGCCGCGGCCCAGCTCGCTCTCAATGCCGATCATGCCGCCGTGGAGGTCCACGATCTTTTTGCAGATCGACAACCCCAACCCGGATCCGCCCGGGGTGCCGCGCGCGGCCTCCACTCGGTAAAACCGGTCGAAGAGTCGAGGGAGGTGTTCGGGGGCGATCCCACCGCCGCTGTCGGTGACGTTTAGTTCAAGGCCGCCAGACGGCAGGGGCCGAAGCGCGATCTCGACCCGTCCGCCCGCCAGCGTGTGTTGAAGCGCGTTGGCGACCAAGTTTGAGAGAAGCCGCCGGA
Organism: uncultured Chthoniobacterales bacterium; assembly: GCA_964252355.1. Taxonomy (GTDB): domain Bacteria; phylum Verrucomicrobiota; class Verrucomicrobiia; order Chthoniobacterales; family JAFAMB01; genus CAXUNV01. The sequence continues at coordinate 11,059 of CAXUNV010000093.1, forward strand.
AAAGCTCGGGATCCGCTTGGACCGTCGCTTCACCCGTCACCCGCAGGTCGACCCCGCCCTCGCTGGCAAGCACTTCGAAGACCTCCGCCAACCGTCCCGCCGCTTCGCGACCAGAAAAACGTTCGCGGCGCAACGGCACGCCGGTGCCGTCCGCTCGGGCCAGGAACAGCATGCGGTCGACCATCCGCGCTAGGCGTTCGCATTCCTCGACGCCGGACTGGAGCACCCGTTGGTACTCGGCCGGGGTCCGCGGTTTGGAGAGCGCCAGTTGCGCCTCCCCCAGCAGGTTATGGATGGGGGTCCGAAGCTCGTGGGCAAGGTCGGTCGAAAATTGCGTCAAGCGCTCAAACGATTCGCCCAGCCGCTCGAGCATGCGGTCGAACTCCCGCGCCAAGGCCGCGAGTTCGCACGGCCACGTCTCTACGCTGATCCTTTCGTCGAGCGCGCTCGCGGTGATCCGCTGGGCGGCGCGGGTAATCTCCGCCACCGGGCGCATACCGCGGCGCGCGATCCATGCGCCCGTCGCGGCGGAAAGCGCCGCCAGAGCCGCTAGCGCCACCACGAGTTCATTGCGGCAGCCGACCAGGATCCGGTCCTGACC
>CAXUNV010000094.1:0-11565 GCA_964252355.1 uncultured Chthoniobacterales bacterium
GGCGGCCTCGCGCACGGCGCGCTCGAACAGGGTCGCCTCGCCGCGGGCGCCCATAAGGCGACGGAACCGGTCGGCGGGCGCCCGGTCTTCGATGGCAGCCTTCACCTCGTCGTCGCCGACCAGGGCCTCGAAGATGGCTTTGCGCCCGCTCACGCCCGATTGCCGGCAAAGGTCGCAACCCCGGCCGCGGCGCAGGACCGGGACATCCCCCAGCCAAGCCGGCTCGATGCCCAGGGTCCGCAGCCGGGCAACGCCCGGTACCGGCACATCCAGGTAACAGCGTGGGCAAACCTTTTTCACCAAACGTTGGGAAATGGCCAGCTTGAGGCTGTCGGCGACCATGAACGGCTGGGCCCGGAACAGGAAAAAGCGGCTCGGCACCTCGCACGCGGCGTTGGTGTGCAACGTCGAGATGGCCCGGTGGCCGGACGAGGAGAGCCGCATGAGGGCGTCGACGCTCTCCTCGTCGCGGATCTCGCCCATCATCACCACGTCGGGCGCTTGGCGCAGGATGCCCCGAGCCCAGGCGGCGTAAGTGTACGTCCCGTGCTCATCGACCTGCGTTTGGCTGACGTTGTCGAGGTAAATCTCGATGGGCGACTCGGCCGTGAGCACGTTGTTGCGCACGGCGTCGAGCGTTTTCAGGATGCTGTAGATCGTGGTGCTCTTGCCCGAGCCGGTCGGCCCGCAAAGGATCAAGAGGCCGTGGTCGCCGTTCATCACCGCGTCGATGGCGCGCACGTGGGCTTCGGTCATGCCGAGCTCCGCCAGGGCGCGGACGTGCCGCTGGTCGCGCTGGAGCCGGAGGACGGCCTGCTCGCCCTGTGCTTGGTGGGAGGTGTTGACGCGGAAATCGTAACGCTGGTCGCCGATCTTGATCGGGAAGGTGCCGTCCTGCGGCAGGCGCACGTACTGAATCTCCAGGCCCGAGATCACCTTGAGGCGCGAGATCACCTGGCGCGCCACGTGGCCGGGGAACTCGCCGGTTTCGTCGAACCAATCTCCGTCGACCTTGTACCGGACCCGGAGCTTCGCCGGGAACTCCTGGAACATGATGTCGCTGGCGCCCAGGTCGACGGCTTTGTAGATGATCGAGTGGACGAATTTCACCACGGCACCCTCGTCGTCGACGCCGCGTGGGGCGGCGTGGTGCAGGCGGTCCGCCTGGATCACCTCCAGGGTCTCGGTCTTGCGTCCCGCCCGCTCGACGTTGAGCATCGATTGAACAAGCCCCGTTGTGTTGATGGCGCGACTTTCGGAAGCGGTCACGAACCGGGCAAGCGCCTCGGCGTCGACGGCGACCTGCTGGATGGTGAACCGGTGCCGCAACGCGCCTTCGATCTCCGCACGCACCCGGCCATCAAGCGGCCGCGGCACGCCGAGGGTCAGGAAACGCTTGCCCAAATGGAGCGGGGCGGCGTTGTACCGCCGCTGCAACAATGGGCTGAACCATTGGTTGGTTTTCTCGCTGGGAGACACCCCGTCGAGGTCGACCCACGGCAGGCCCGGGCCGTCGATGGCCGGCACCGGCTGGGGCGGGCGATGGATGACGAGCCGGCGCTCGAGCGGCCGCAGGGTTTCTCGCAGGTGAACCGGTTCGCACCAGACGCTCCCAAGACGCCCGACCCCCCAGAAGGCATGGAGCGTACGCGCCTCCGGCTGGGATAAGAGGCCGCGCAGGCCCGGCACCCAAGAGGCAATGGTCACCTCCCCTGCCCTGGACGACACCGGGAACAACGGCACCGACAACGGCGGCACGGCGAGGTTCGCCGGCGAAGCTGCAAAGATGGCCGGGTGCAGGGCGGGTCCCGGGTGGTCCCGCAGCAGTTTGCCGAGCAAGGCGGCTAGGTCGAGGTCAAGCTGCCCGCAGTAACGCTCGAAAAAAGTGTCGTGTTGCCACCAAGCGGCCAAATCAGCGGCCGAAGCTTTCGCAGGGTCGAACGGCACGGGCACGAACTCGTGAACCTGCTGTGGGCTGACGCCCGTCACCCGGGCGAGGTGCTCCCAAAGGAGCCGTTCGAACGCGAGGAAGGGCGCGTCAGGAGAGGCGGCGTCGAGACCGGAAGTCAGAGGGGGTGCGGCAGGGGACGACATGGCAGGAGATCACGGCGGACCGAACGCGGCCTGCGCCCATTGGGCGTCCGCTTCGCCTTCCGCACGGACATCGCGGGAGGTGACGAGCGAGGCGGCAGGCACGGCGCCGTTGGCCGGCGCGGCGTTAAAATCACCGGAGAGCACCAAAGGGTGCGGGCTGACCACGCTAAGGTCACCCGCCAAACGGTCAGCCCCGCGGACCAACACCCGCGCGTTCGGAATAGAACCGGGCGCGCCGTCGACCCGCACCACCAGGGCGAGGGGGTCCGAGGTAAGGTGAAAGGCTCGGTAGTCCAACGCGACCACCGCTTCGCCGTTCCGTTCCTGGACCTGGATGGCCCGAGGTTCCCGGCCGGCCAAACGCCCGGACGGGTCTACCACGTCGACCTGAAAACCGGCGTTTCCGGACAGGCGAGCCTTTTGGCCCGGGTTCCTGCGGATGCGGATGGCGACGGAGCATTGCGCGGCGAACGCGTCGAGGTTGAGGGTCGCGGCGCCTTCAGCGTTGGCGGAGGCGTGCGTGGAAGGAGCGAGGTCCGCGCTCAAAGGCAGGCTTTGCGGGGTAATCACCCGAGATCCCAACTCCGTGCGAGCCTCGGCCGGGAACTGCGGGTCCGCGCTGTCGAAGCCGGAAGGGACGACGACGGTTGCGCCGCCCGCGTCCGACCCAAGGGTAAACCGGGCGCCGTCGGTCAGCTGCAAACGCCCGGCGCTGAGGAGGGGAAAGGAGAGGTCGGGCGCACCGTCGACCACCAAGTCGCCCCGGGAGTAAACCCGCCCAAGTTCGCCGCTGAAATCTTGTGCGCTTAATCGGTTGGCCCCGCTCGCGGCGAAAAGCGTGAACTGCGAGACGGGAATTTGGCGGACGTCGATCTGCGGCGCCTCCGCCACCTGCTTCGTGATATCCCGGTCCGGAACCGCCGCGGCGTCCGCGGCACTCTCGGCGTGCAGCTGCAACGATTGCACGATCGCTCGGGCGCCGCTGAACGGGTCACCGGGCCGACCCAGATCGACACCCGCCTGCCCGAACGTGCCTGGCGCGAACGCCGCCAAGCCGATCTCGTCGGTGGCGCCATCGGCCGTTTGCAGTCGGAACGCCTGACCGGCCCCGGCAAAGGCAGCGGCGTTGGCGGCGGGCAGGTTCACCACGGCAAAGTCGCCGGCCTGCTTCTCGACCGACCGCTTGATCCGTAAAACTCGCTCCTCCAGATCCATTTCGTTCACCGTTGCCTGAAGTTCCCGAGTCGAGCGGCTCCGCCCGGCGCTGGTTAGTTGGAGGTAGCCGGCGGCCACCAGGGAGGCGACCGCCACGCCAGCGATGACGTAGACCAGGGCCGAACCGGAAGCGTGGCGGGGGCGTGGCATGCGGAAAGGGGTCTTCAGCGCATGGTCAGAGGCTCGGCGCAGACGTGGAATGGCACCAGGTCCTGCGGGGTTTCGACGTTCCACGCCGCCTGCACCACCCCTCGATCCATGCTGAACACTTCCGCCGCACCTGCGGGTAGCCGAACGTGCGGGTAAGCGCGTGTGGAAGCCTCTGCGGCGCCGACCCGGGTGGTGCAATTTAGGGAGTCGCCGACCAGCTCGAAAGCCGTTTCCACCCGGTCGGCCGCGTCATCGTGGCGAACGCACACCAACGCGTTGCCGGCGCGTGCGCCAACCGCCAGGAACCCTTCTCGGTAACCGGTCCCGGCGTGGAAGATCTGGACTGCCTCGGCGGTCTTGACGGCGCGACCCATGTCTTGGGCGAGTCCGTCGTGGAAGGTCTCCAGGCGCTCGGCGTCCAGCACGGCCCGTTCGCGGAGGAACGCCGTCAGCAAGAAACCGCTGGCAGCCCCAAGCACCACGACGGTCCCCAGCATGGCGGCGAGCAGTTCGACCAAACTGAAACCCGCTTCCGGTGACCGCTTGAAAAGGACCGCTTTGGGGGTCGTGGCCGTAGCGCTCGGCGTATTCATAACTTAACCGCCATCATCGGGCAGATCCATCGAGCGCGTCACCGAGCGGGGCTGGCCAGTTCCCAAGCCGGGGATGTCGTAGCTAATCTGCAGCGACCGGCCGTCCGGGGTCATTTCGATGCGGTACGGCACCGAATTCTGAGGCTGGCGGTCGGCATCCGCGGTGCCTGCCCCGTGTGCCCACGGATGGTACAAAAAGCCGGCAAGGAGGGTGGAGTTGCCGGCGCTGGTCCCGTCCTTCGCAAAAGGCCTCTGGTCCGGTGGCGCGAAACTCTGGAGCTCGTACGTTTCCCGCAACAACCGTCGCGCGCGGTTCTCGAGCCGAGTGGCAAGGGCTTGACGGTCGGCCAAGCTCCACGTTGCAGTCACCGTCAACGCCGCCGTGGAAAGCACCGCGCAGGCGGCCAACACCTCCACCAAAGAGAAACCCTGCACCCGACGCTTCATCGCGAGTTGCGGGCGCGCAGGACAGGCCGGTCGGCGGGGCCGGCCTTGTCGGGCCCGCCTTGCGGCAGCGGCGGCGGTTCGCCTGGCAGGTCGTAGGCATCGGTCATGATCTCGCGTTCGCCCTCGCCCAGGCGGTCCACGCGGTGCAATGCGGCAGGCACGATCGTCGGGGAGACGATGACGATCAGGTTGGTGCGTTGGTTGAGCCGGCTGCGCGTCTTGAAAAGGTAACCGACCACGGGGATTCGCGACAGGCCAGGCACGCCGTTCTCGTTGAACGTGGCGGCATCCTGGAGGATGCCGCCGATCACTGCCGCCTGGCCGCTGCGCACGGTGATGTTGGCGGTGGTGCTGCGCGTCGAGATGATGGGGATTTGCGTGTTGGTGCCCGGCTGGGCGGCGCTGGTTCCGGAGACCGAAGAGAGCGTCGGGTTGAGGTTCAGGTCGATGAGGCCGCCGTCCAGGATTCGCGCAACCAAGTCGATCGTCAGCCCGGTCGTGAAGGTGTATGGGGTGGTGCTCGGGCCGTAATTGTTCGTCCCGGGCGTCTGGAGAAAGATCGTCTGCTTGGTGTCCGAGCGGATGGTGACAGGCAACCCGCTTTTTGCGACGGTCATCGGCGAGTTGCTGCTCTTTACCCGACCCTGTTGGCGCAAGGCTTGCAGCACCACTTGGACGTCCGAAAGGTTCAGGACCAAGCCGTTGGTGAAGAAGGCGCCCGGGTTGAGTTTGCCGGTGATCGTCTGACCGTTAGGGGTGCCGACGTCACCAGTGAGGGAAAACTTTGCGCCCTGCCCCGGCGCCAGGCCGAGGGTCTGCGACCAGTCGACGCCGCCGCCGATCCCGTTCGTATCCGCCACCTCCACCACGTAGGTTTTGATCAGGATCTGGCGCTCCCGCTGGTCCAGCCGCGCGATCTCGGCCGCGACGGCGTCCTGTTCTTCAACCGTGGTCCGGACCACCAAGGCGTTGCTGCTCCGCTCGATGAAGACGGCGCTTTGCGCCTGGGCGCCGAAGCCGCCCGTCGAGAGAGGCGCATCGAACGGCACGCCGGGTTGGTAACGCGGCCGGCTCTGGTCCGTGCCGGTGCCCGAGCCGCCACCGTACGCCGCCGCGGTCGCGTCGGCCGTGAGGGTCGTGTTGGCGGGTTTCGGGTAGGCAGGAAACTGGTCGGCGGCCGCGGTCGGTTTGATCCCTAGGAAATTGGCGATCGGTTGGAGGAGGAATTCGGCCGACTGGTTCCGGATCGGGTAACGGCGCGTCACATAGAATCCCGGCGATTCGACGTCGGCGCGGCGCAAGGTGTAGCGCCGGCCGTCGGCAACGACCTGAAAGCCGCGCGATTCCGCGATTTCGATGAAGGCCTGCAGCGGGGTCAGGTTGGTGAGGGTGACCGAAATACGCTCCTCGTTCGCGAAGTTGGGTTCGATGTAATTGATCTCGGCCTGCTCGGCCAAAATCCGCAAGACCCGCGACAAAGGCTGGTTGGTGAACCGGTGGGTGCGCGGCCGGTTTGGGGCAAGTTGGGCCGCCGCCGCCGCCTGCGCGTTCTCCCGTTCCCGCAAGAGGCGCTCGATTTCGTCAACCACGCTGTCGGGGCCGGCGGGTTCGTTGCCGGCGGCGGGCGTCGGGGTAGCGATGGCTGGCGGAGACGCGGAAGGTGCGGGCGTGGCAGGGACCTCGGGGTTGGTCGGCAGGATCTCCTGCCCGATAACCGCCGGGATCAAAAGGGCAGCGAACAAGAGGGACGACGGCAAGGTGCGGGTCATTTGTTGGTCTGGCGCTTCCGTTCGAGTTGAACCGGCGCGGCGCCGAGGTCGCCCTCAAACGGGATTTCGCAAAGGCTTCCTTTGAATCCGGGCAACACGATGCCGACGCCCGACTCGCGGATGAGACCGACTTCAAAGACGACGTTGTCGGCGCCGGCGGCACTTCGGCGGAGCGGCAAGCCGTAGGAGCGTGAGAGCGCCTCGAGCTGGCTGACCTCTTCGGCGGGCGCAGGCACCGGGATGCCGTCGCCGGTGCGGAACGTCACGCCGTTGATCAGCGCCACCGCCGGTTCGTTCTCGTCGCCGGTGCTAACTCCTTCGACGAACAACTCCTTCCGGATCAGCCGTGCCAACGTCTGGAGGTATTGCTCCAAGATGCGCCCGGAGACCACGTCGGTGACCTGCCGTTCTCCAGCCACCAGCGTGCGGGTGGCGGAGGCACTGATGAAAGGATCGCGGTGCGAAGGCTGGTACCGGTAAAGGTAGAGTTCCGGCAATTGCACGGGGTCGGCGGCCAGGGCTGGCCAAGCGACCGCGGCCGTCGCCCAAAGGAGTGATCGGCGAGCGTTCATCGTGCCGTGAGGATCCGAAACGTGAAGCGGGTGTCGAGGTAGGTGGGGTCCTTGGAAAAGGCCGGGACCGAGGAGGGCCGGGACAGGACCAAACGGTCGATGAACAGGAAGGTGTTCGAGTTCTCTTGTTCTGCCAACAACGGGATCAAGCGCTGCATCTCCAAACGCGACGCGCCCGCTTCGTAAACCCGGGCCATCTCGCCCGGTGCCGTGCGGGTCGGCTGGGTGATCACGCCCGCGTCGTTTAGACCTTGCAAAGCCCGGTCGGTCAACACTTCCGGCTCGCCTGGCCGCGGGGCCGGCCGATCCGCCGTCGCGAGCAGCGCCCGGGGTGGCGCGACTGAATCCCGCAACCGCAGGTAAAGCGCTTCGATGCGAGGGCGGCTGCTGCGCAGACCCGAAAGTTCCGCCGTCAAGCGTCGGTTCGCAATTTCGACGGCGGCGTTTTCCCGTCCCAGCCCATCGACGCCGTCCTGCGCGCGCCGGAGCGCGGCGACCTCCAGCGACAGGGCGCAAGCGAGGGCCAAAACGGATACGGCCACGAAGACGAATGGGCTCTTGATCATGCCACGGGTCGGGTCACAGCGGGTCGGGGTCGGCCAAACGCCTCACCCCCAAGCCGTGATAATTTCCGTTGGGTTTGAGGGAGTATTGCAGCACGAAGCCGTGGAGGCGGCCGTCTGGTCGCGCCTGCCGCTCGTTGCGGATCTCTTCCGAGCCGGGCGGAAGCCGGCGCAGCAGGGCCTCATTGAGGGTTTGCGCGGCGTCATCCCGCTCGGCGCGGGTCTCGCCCTGCAACACCAAGCGATAGTTCGTCGGCACCCGGTAGACGCCGCCCGGTACCGAAACCCGGTCGAAGCCATCGGCTTCGATGGAGACGGACCCGAGCACCGCTTCTTCAGGCATGCTACTTTCGATCGCGCCCAACAAGGCGGAGACCGGCAACCGGCTACGAAGGATCGGCTCCCACTGGCGAACCTGCTGCAGCTTGGCCTTGAGGTCCTGCAACGGTCCCAGTTGCGATCGCAAAGCCGCCGTTTCGGCAGTCTGCGCGTCCCGTTGCGCCTGCAGGCGTTGCCTTTGCTGGAACAGCGTCAAGGCCCCGAGCAGGAGCGGCACCTGCGCGAACAGGGCGAGAAAGATGAGCATGGCGACGACCCGGAAGGACCAAGCCTCGCGGTAGCTTTGGATGAGGACCCGTTCGCGGGAGACAAAGAGGTTTTTCATACCATTTGCCCAGCGATCCAACGCAGCAGGTGGGCGGCAGGATGCTGCGTCTCCAGACGTGCGCCGTTCGTTCCGCGGTAAACCAGTGGGCCGCCGGCCACCTCACGCAACACCCCCGCCGTGACGGGCACGACCGCCAGCCCCCTGGGTGGCTGAAGGCGGCCGGACCCCAGATTCCAAAAAAAGACGCGGTCAGCCGCCAACCGGAACTCCCGGGCGCGGTCAGCCAACTCTCCGAAGACATCTTCGGCGTCGGCCGGGAGTTGCCGCAAGAGGACCAGCCGGTCGTCGCCAAACACCGCCAGGACAGCCCCCGCGTGCAACTCAAGCAGGAGCGCGCACGCCTCGCCGCGCGGGGCCATGGCTTCCAAAAACCATTTCAGGCAGGCCAGGGCGGGCGGCACGATGGCGGCAAGGGTGGCCCCCTGCCGTTCCACCCAGGCGTCCACGCGTTCGCAGTAGGCCTCCGGCAGCCCGAGCACCACCACTTCGGCATGGCGCCGATCCAACGTGCCCGTACGCAGCGGCTGGAGTTCGCTCGACACGATCGCCCAACGGAACTCGCGCGTTTCGTCCCAAGCGCCAAAGACCTGCCGCGGATCTTCGCGCAGGCTTTCCAACAACGCTTCGACGGACAGTTCCGGCAGGTTGGCTACCCCGTGCACGTTGCAGTAAAAATCGTTCGCGGTCAGCTCGGGCAAGAACAGGTAGCGGGCGCTGCCCTTCGCACGCCCGCGGGCCAGGAGTTTGGCGGTGAACGAACGCCCGTTGCCGAAGGCGGGTTCACCGTCAACCGCGGGTGCCGGCGGTGCGTCCGGCAGGACGGCGGCGTCGTCCTCAAACCAGAGCGCTTGGGACCCGCGCATGATCAGAGCCGGGGAGGCCCGCGACGTCGTGAGCACCGCCACGGTCGGTCCACCGCTGCAGAACAACCCACCCGTCAAATAATGGCGCCAAGGAAAATGACGCAGAAAGTGGGACAAAGAATATTCCATGCGAACCGCCGGAGATTATCGATTACCTAATAAAGAACTGATTGGAAAGGTGTTATATATTTTCCAAGATCTGGATCGCGGGCAGAAAGGTTGCGAACACAATGCCGCCGATCACCGCGCCCAGCAGCAGGATCAACAACGGGTCGAGCACCTGCCGGAGCGTGTTGATCGCGCCGTCGAGTTCGCGCTCCAAAAGCTCGGTCAAGCGTTGGAGACCTTCGCTGCCCGCGCCAGACAACTCCATGAAGCCGATGCCGTTGACCAGCATCTCGCCAAAGATCTCGGGATCGTCCGCCAGGGCCCGGGAGAGCGGCTCCCCGCGCTGCACGCGGAGGAGGGCGCGCGCGATGGCGGCACGGTACTCGAAATTCCAGCTGAGGTCACGGCAGAGCAGCAACGCCTGGGTCGTGCGCGCCCCGGCGCCTTTCAGCTGCGCAAAAGTGCGGCTGAAGTTTGCCTGGATGAGAAGGGTGTTGAGACGGCCAAACACCGGGACCCGCAACGCCCAGCGGTGCAGGGACGGTCGGGACCTCACCACGCGCGGCAAGCGCAACAGCCCGACCACCAACAGGACGGAGCATGCCAACACCGCCCAAGGTCGGTCGCGGACCACCGACGACACGAAAAGCAGCAGGCGCGTCGGCCACGGCAGATCCACCTTCATCTCGCTCAGGACGGACACGAACTGGGGCACCACGCGCGCAACCAGCAGCCAGACCACCCCGACGGCGGCGCACATCACCACGGCGGGGTAGATCAACATCATGGCCAAGCGGTGTCGCAGCTCCTCGTTGCGCGCCCAAATGCGCCGTACGTCGGTGATGGCTTCCGAGAGCGTGCCGCCTTCTTCGCCGGCCGCGATGAGGCCCACGCTGACCTCATCGAACGCAGCCGGGCAGGCCGCCAAGGCGCGGGAAAACGGCACGCCTTTAGAGACCGCGTTGCGCACCGTTTTTAAGACTTCGACCATGGCCCGGTTGGCGCGACTTTTGCCAGAGGACGAGTCGATGCAGAGGCCCAGGGCGGTGCGCAGGTCCATGCCGAGATAGACACAGGCCTCCAACTGCTGCAGAAACAGAACCTTGGAACGAAGCCGCGCCCCCGCCGGCCGCTTGCCGCCGGACCGCTGGCCCGCGCGCTCCGAGACTTGCACCACGGGTTTGTTCTGCTGGAACAGGCGCGAGTTGAGTTCGGCGAGCGACGCGGCCTCAGCCGTCGCCCGCGCGAACGGCGCGCGTTTGCGCGCCTGCGTGATGACTTCGTAACGCGGCATGGTGCGTCCAGTGCGGCAAGGCGCGTTTAGAAAGCCAAGATCTTGGCGTGCACGCCGACTACGGGCCCGCGGTAACGGGCATGTCACCCTCTTTGCCGACCGCGGTCGGGACGTGGTATTGCTTCAGCAGGGCCGCGAACCGGGTGTTGCCGGCATCATTCGGCGTGAGGAAGGCGGTGGCGTTGAGGTCGCCCGTACTGATCTTTCCACCCGTGCCGTCGTTCAAGGTGTCCAGCGACGCGATGCTCTGACCTAACTGCACCAAATACGGTTGCAGGGGGGTGATATCGTTAGATGGCAGGGCGGTGCCGGGATGATCCAGCCGGTACTGCACCTTGGCTTTTTCGACCGCGTCGATCCTCTGCGCTGCCATGGAAGCCTGACTCTTCTGGAACGAGTCGACGATGGCCGGGTAGAGGATGCCAGCCAGTGTCGCGATGATGGCAAGCACGACGAGTAACTCGACCAAGGTCAAACCGGCTTGGCGACGGTTGCGGACGAGGCGGTTGGCTCTCTTCATGATAGACGTCCCTTTCTTTAAATCTCCAACGGTAATGATATGAAAAGATCAGCTTTGTACAACGTTGTTCTAGCAAGTTACCTCTTTGCAGAGCAACCAAAAAGTCCGTGAACTTCGACGCGGTTGAACGAGACGCGCCGGCGCGCGACAAAACGCCTGAAACCTCCCCTCCCCGCACTGAGCCGGCACCCGGTGGGGTGAGACAAACCCGACCCGAGCGCTAGGGCTAACATCGCCGCCGTCGCCTTGCCAAGACATTTTTTTCAAATGTCCGCCGCAACCCGAAAGACCGCGTGTGCGGACCTGTCTTCGACCTTTGCCGTTCTCCAGACTGAGCGTGCGCGCTCCAGTCTGAGCCGAGCAAAATCGCAAGCCTGCGAAAGCAACCTACAACGACCTCTCCGCTTGTTCTCAATATGGTCCTACCGTGACGCAATCGTGCAAGTTCTGCCCGGTCTCCGAGAGGGTCGTGGTGGTTGTTTCATCCCTGCAGGTCCGGCCATCAATCCACATCCCGACCTGGGGTTGGTCCCCATGGGCATCCCGACCACCCAGAATCGAGCGAGCTTCAAAGTAGCCCCAACGTTCCGCCGGTGCGGGTAGAGCACGCGACCATGCTTGGACCGGAGCAAAGGTCACCGCCCGTTCCACCGGTTACGGACGGGGCCCGCCCGCATCGCCACGCTGGGCTTTCGGGGTGGCTGGGGGAC
>CAXUNV010000095.1:0-986 GCA_964252355.1 uncultured Chthoniobacterales bacterium
CGCCCACCCGTGGTGCCGCGAGTGGCGCTAGGGTCGGGGCGTACCCCGCGGGAAGGGACGTAAACCGGCTCCCCCGGGGGCCGTCGCGATCTCGGGAAAACGCCACCAGGCAAGAAATTTCCTTGTCTAGATAATATAATAAGTATACTGGTTGGACGTGACCCGCGAGATCGCCGCCGCTTTGCACACCGCCTCCGGCCTGTTCGGCCTCTACGCGCTCGCCGCCGGGTTGCACGCTTGCCACGCGCCGCAGGCTGCCCCTTGGCCGGTCGCCTTGACCACCGCCGGTCTGCTCTGTTGGTTCGGCGCCGCCCGCCTCGACTCGCCGTCGGTGCGCATGCGAACCGCCAGCACCGGCCGTCACCAAACGCCGCACCTTTTGCCAGTCGCTCCTACCAAAGCGGACGAACCGTCCGGCAACCGCGGCGGCTCCCGGGTCTAGGGCTCCGGCCCTGGCAGACCTGCCACCTTGGCAAGCTCTTCTCGCCCCAGCCACGCGCGAAACATCAAGATGTGCCCGGCGCGGGCCCAGGCTCCCAACTGGTGCCGCCACGTCGGTGTCACAGGCACCGAGGCGACGTTCACGACGGTGAAACCGGTGGGGTAAACTCGCCGGGCGTTGGCTGGCGCAAGCTGCGCTTCGAAGGGGCGCCCGGTCCGTCCGGGATCAAAATACGGCGCGCTGCAGCCGGTGAACCGGGCGTCGGCGTGTTGCGGAATGAGCAGCGCGCCGGGATGTCGGGCGAGGAGTTCGCCAAGGATGTCGGGGTCGTGCAAGCCGCCGTTCTCCATGGAGGCGTTGGAATCCACGTAAAAAAGCGAACAACCCCAGCGCCGTTCGGCCCAGGCGATCTTGCGGTCCAACGTTTCCAGCAGACTGCGCCGATTCACGAAAGACTCGGTTTGCCGCCAGCGCCCCTCGCGATCCCGACGCATCGTCTGCGGGCGCACGCACACCCCGACGCGGAACCCCGCTTGGTGAAAGC